>JAIQFL010000337.1 GCA_020073365.1 Terriglobia bacterium
GCGACAGCGCGATCCCGTTGGGACGGGTGAGGTCCTTGATGATGGCCTGCAACCGGCCGTTTCTGTACAGGAAGACGCCGTTGAACGTCAGTTCCTTGGCGGGATCGTCATCCTGCTTGAGCAGTCCGTAGGGCGGATCGGTGAAATATAGCGTTCCGTCCGAACGGTAGATCAGATCGTTCGGGCTGTTGAACCGGTGGCCCTCGAATTTCTCAAGGTAGGGTGTCATTGTCAGATCCTGCCCGACCCTCACGATCCGGCGGTTGGTGTGCTGGCAAAGCAGCACTGCGCCGTCCTTACCGGCGATCATGCCGTTGGGCCCGACGAACGATCCGGGGGGCGCGCTGGCGATGCCGCCGGCGTTCTGAATGAGTACTTTCACCTCGCCGGAAGGGGTGACGGAGCGAAGCACGTTGCCCGGCACATCGCTGAACCAGAGGACACCTTCGGGCCTCCACACCGGGCCTTCCGTAAATATGAATCCGGTGGCGACTTTTTCGATGTTGGCATCCTTGGGCACGAGGGCGTCGAATGCTGGATCCAGCCGAATAATCTTTCCAATGGATGGGGTTTCCCTGACCGGAGCAGGCGCCGGAGCAATGGAACAGCCAGCCAGAAACAGAGCCAGAGGTAGCGCGTAGAAAACCTTCATGGATTCCGAGATCCATTGTTTGTCAAAATACGGCTCGCGGTCAAGGCCGAGGACGCGATTGAGCGCCGGTCTATCGCCGTTTTCGGAGAAAAACCCCTAAAAAGAAGAGTCACGGAAACGTGGCTGACTGTAGAATAAGGACTGAACCAGAGCCAAAACTTGGCGTACTCGTTGGAGTGGGTTCTGGGCGACAGATACACGCCCGCGTCTTGGAGGTCCTGAATGAACAACTGTTCGCGCAGAAACTTCTTGTATATGACGGGCGCCGGCGCACTCGCCGGTGCGGCTTCGCGGACGAGCCTATACGGACAGCAGGAGATTCCTGCACCGGTACCGGCCCCCTCGATCTTCCCCTACGAGTCACGGTCGCCCGTTTCGCTAGTCAAGGGCGACGACCGCCGGAAGAATATTACGGAAGCGCTCCTCGCCATGGATAAGGAGATCGGGCCGGCTATCAAGCGGAAGAAGTATGTGGTGATCAAGATAAACAACGTCGCCACAAATAATCAGTTGGCCGCCACTCACGTCGATGCGTTGCGCGGCATCCTCGACTATCTGGCGCCCAGGTTCAAGGGACCGGTAATGATTGTGGAATCGAGCGCCCTCGAGACCATGGACGGGTTCGAGAACTACAAGTACGCGCAACTGATCCCCGAGTACAAGCGATTCCAGCTCAAGCTGGTGGACCTGAATCGCGAAAAGAAGTACGAGGTCTTCAGCGTTGTCGATGGCAACGTCCGGCCGATCCCGGTTCGGCTGGCGGGCCGGTTCTTCGACCCGGATGCGTACATCATCAGCTCCGCCATGCTGAAGACGCACAATTCCGTTGTGGCCACGATGTCGGTAAAGAACATGGCGATGGGCGCGCCGCTGCATAGCGTCGCTGGTGAGACACCGGTGTGGCATGACAAGCGGTTGATGCACGCCATGGTCGGCGGAATGGGCCGCGGCGCGGGACCGCGGGCAGGGCGAGGCGCAACTCCGCCCGCCGGTCAGGGGGATGCACCGCCCGCGGCGGCTCGCGGTGGTGGACCGATGGCGGCTCGTGGTCCGATGAGGGGCGCCAGTTTCCATGCGATGAACTACAACGTGGCCATGGTCGCTAAGAAGCTCAGCGAGACTTGGGGCGCGGCGGTGATCGATGGCTTCGAGGGCATGGAAGGCAACGGTCCCTCCAGCGGTACGCCCGTGCCGATGCATGTTGCGATCGCATCGCCGGACTTAATGGCTGCGGACCGGGTTGCACTGGAGATCATGGGCATTCCGCAATACGCGGTCGGCTACCTGCAGTATGCCGCACAACTCGGGGTCGGGCAGTTCGACCTGTCGAAGATCGACATTCGTGGGGAGAAGCCCGATACCGTGAAGCGCGTATTCAAATTACATGATGGGGTCCAACAGCAGTTGGACTGGCTGAAGGACATCATGCGGCAGGGATAGGCCGAAGCGAGGTTTGGCGCCAGCATGAGTATACTGGGCGCTCGTCACTATTGGTAAACCGGGTCAGGACCGATCCGGTGGGAAGGTAGTCTCGATGAAGCCAACGATTCGTAATTACAGTTGCCTGACGTTAGCAGCGGCCTGCACCGTGGCATTCCTTATTGCGCCCGCTGCCAAAGCCCAATTGTTCTCCTGGACCAAGGAGGAGATGGTGGAATACACCAAGGCCTGGACGGGGGAGCGCTTTCCCGACGGGCGGCCGAAGGTCCCGGACGAGTGGCTCCAGCGCGCTAAAGAGATGTCGCAGGAAGAAGTGCTCATTCCGCTGGGACGCAATGCCGGCCCCCCGAATGTTTCCAGCTTCAGCCAGTATGATGGCAGTTTCAAGGTCCTGCATCCGGATATCAAGATGGCAGGCCGCGTGGTCACCGCCATGTACATGCCGATTCGTGCCGACATCGACACGATTCTTTTCGCCAAGGCCCGGGAAAAGGGCATTGCCTTGAACAACCAATGGCCGCTCGATCAACTAAAACCCGGCGACGTCATGGTAATCGACATGTTTGGAAAGGTGGAAGGCGGCGGGCTCATCGGCGACAACCTTTTCTACTACATCATGAAGGCGACCAAGGGCGGCGGCCTGGTGGTCAACGGGGCGATTCGCGATCTGGAGGGAGTCAGCGAGATTAAGCTGCCTGCGTATGTTCGAGACTTCACCCCGACGTATTACGGCGGATCGACCCTTTATGGTTACAACGTGCCGGTGCGCATCGGCAATGTGGTGGTGATGCCTGGCGACCTCGCGTTTGGCGATAAGGAGGGCGTGTCGTTCATCCCGCCATCGATCGTCGAGCGCATCCTGGATAGAGCGGACGAAACCCACATCCACGACGAGTGGACCAAGATGAAGTTCGACCAGGGCAAATACACTTCGACAGACATCTACTCCGTGCCGAAGACGGAAGCGCTTCGCAAGGAATACCAGGAATACCTCAAGAAGAAGTTGGATGAACTGAAGGCCGCGCGCGCCGCCGCAGCCGCCAAAAAGTAGTAGCCTCGGGCGCGGTAAACTGACGGCCGCTAGATTCTGCCGAACTTGGCGACGGCTTCCTTGATCGACCGGAACTTCTCGATGAACGGAATGGTCGAGTGCTCCGTATTGTCGAGTTCCTGGGCTTTCTTGAGGACGTCGGCTGCGTGGGCCTTCGGCACGGCAACGATGCCGTCTTCATCGGCTGTGATGATGTCTCCGGGGTTGACTTTCACGCCGGCGCACGTCACCGGCACATTCAGGCCGGCGAAGCGGTAGTGATTAACCGTGGTGGAGGGCACGACGCCGCGGCTGAAAACCGGGAACTGCAGTTTCCTGATTTGCGGCGTGTCGCGAATGCTGGCGTCGATCACCGCGCCGGCCAGTCCGCGAAACTTCATGCCGGTGGCCATCAGGCCGCCGATACCCGCGTAATCGGCGCCATTCTCGACGACCATTACATAGACGGCCCCCGCGGGCGCCGCGTCGATGGCGTCGAGCATGCCTTGCACCGCGGCGCCGCCTTCCTTGTTCTCATCCCGCTTCATAAGGACGATCCAGGCCGGACCGGCGAATTTGGTCTTCTCCAGCGGCCGCATTTCATGCGACATGAAGGCCTGCTGGCCGTAGAGTTGTTCCATGGCATCCGATACGGATGCTACTTCAGTCTCGCGAAAACCCTGAATCAGAGGGTCGCTCGCCGGCTGAGCCACCAGCCAGAACACGCCAACTGCGGCGATAACGCCGGAGGTCCAAAACAATCGTTTCATAGAGGGTCCTTTCTGCCAGGGCCTCTCGCGCAGCCCCGCAAGACGCAAAATATCACGTTTCTCGGCCGGCAGATCGAGATGGCGATTGAGGAAACGCGCCAGTGCCGCCATAGCCTCACGCGATTCGGACAGGTCGGGATTCTCCCAGAAGAAGTGCCACATGCCCTCGAAGACGTTGAGATCCGCCTCGATCCCCGCATTGCGCAGCTTTCGGTGCAGCAGCACCGTTTGGCTGAGGCACATGTCGCGCGTGCCGGAAAGCAGGAAAGCGGGCGGGTAGCCTTTAGGAATGTCGCCATCGAGCGCGGTCGCCGGCGGCTCGCGCGGCTGTCTCGCGTCCCCAAAAGGGCGGCCGTCCTGAGAACGCGGTGGACAACCCCGCGTCGAGTCCGTTGAGAGTATACCGGGCATCGCCCGGATTCGATCCACCCGAGCAGGTGCCCAGCCCCACCTTGCCGGGAAGGGGGGGCTTCTGCTTCAATTGTCCGAGGCTGGCGACGGCGATCGCCTCGGCGTCCATTTCGAACTCCATCGCTACCTTGTTGCGATTTTGCGATGGGATCGTTTTGGGTGAATAGATGGTGACGCCGACGCCCCCGATCCTTTGGCTCTCCTCCACCACCAGGTAGATCTTGAGGGCGGCCTTGCTCCCGCCCGCCGTTATCGGCATCGCCGCGTCCGTTTCCGTGACTCGCACCGAAGCCAGGCCGCCGCGCGCTGCCGAGGACTGCCCCTGTTGCAGCATCTGACGGGTATAGGCGCGTCTGGCTTCCGGGCTGGCCAGTGCGGGCAGGGGAACCGTGCGCGAGCCGAAGTGCAGTGTGCCATCGGAGTCCACCACCATCTGCGGCACATTCGGCGCATCGGAGAGGACGGCCGGGTCGAGCTTCTGATCCTTCTTCTGGCTCTGCGCGAGAACCGCGCAGCAGGCAACAACGCCGGCCGCAAGCACGCCGAGGGCGTGAGCGCGGGTGATCAACTGTATCATGGAATCCTCCTTATAGGTAGGTAATCCTGCAACATCGGGCCTGTCCACCGTCCTAGCCTCCCCCATCGGCCGTCCGGCGGCAGCGACAGCAGGATATCGCCATCGCCCTGCTCTGGTCCCCCAGGGCCGTCGCGGACCGCACTGAACCAGGCCCGCCGGCAGGCCGTTCCACAAGTGAGGAGGCCTCAAATAGCGACGTATCCGCCCTAATTGACGTACCCGCGTTGCCGATAATACTTCAATGCTCCGGGATGCATCGGGATCGTTTTGCTGACCGCAACAGTCCGCGGGTCTTAATACCATGGCTCAAGCTGTACCTGGAACAACTCGCGGTGTTCATCAAAGCTTTAGCGACCATGTACGCGAAGTCGTCCGGCGCTTCGTCGCGAACATAGATGAAGTGATTGGGCCGCATCACGGTCCGAATGGGGCGATCGACTCCTCGGAACAAGGCCAACGGCACGGTGGCCGTTGATAACCCGGCACCGCGGCCAGCATGGCGATTAATGGCTCCTCGAAATCCAGAAACACCAAATCGGTCAACTGGCTGGCCTCGTACCAGGATCGCTGCTCGGGCGTGTTCGCAAGTAGGCCGGTCCCGATGAAGACATCGCCCGCGGCGCGTTTCTCGCGCGTCGCATTGGACGGCATGATGCCTCCGCCTTTGGCCCTCAAATCCTCAGCTTTGATCCCGTAGGAATCGAAAATGACCTGGTTGATTCCGACAATCCAGGTCGGCCCGGCGCGGTCTCTGATCTGTCTGAGATTGGTGATCGCGAGGGTATTCCGCCCCGGGGACGTCGGATGCGGCGGGCTTGGAATCGGCGGCAGGCTGCGCCCTGCACAGTGCGCAGGCCAGAACGACTCCACCCAACAACACAGCACCTCTCATTTGTTCTCCTCGTTGGTGGCGAACCCCAAACCTACTTTGCCATCTGGCGTTTCAGGTTCTCCTTATACAAATCGCACACCTGCCGCCGCAGGCCCTGTCGGGCCACCGGCCCGACGTCGGTGAACTCCAGATAGTCCCTTCTGGCGGAGTCGAACTTCGGCCAATGGGGCAGGCCGCCACCGTTGGGATCGCCGGTCTTGGCGAAGTTGGTCCAGTACGTCTGAATTGCGGCCGACACCTGCCGATCAATGGAGTCGTACCTCGGGGAGTTGGCCGCGCGACCCAGAGTTCCAAATACGTACGGGACCTCGGTTCCGTGGGCCGCTCCAGCGGCTTCCCGTCCCGGCGCGGCGCGTGAGAACTGGAACTGGTATGCGGGATTGCCCGCGCCGGCGTGCCACACCAATTCCGCAACCGTGCCGCAACGGAATTGCGAATCCGTGGCCCACTGGGCCATCGCGGTGCCGAAGAGCGGATCCGGTTGCGGCTCCGCCCCGCCGCTCAAGCCATAGAGGGCCAGAGCCCGATCTGCCAGAGGCCCGTACTGTTCCACAATCGCCTGCGTGAGGGTGCCGGTCATGGGGAAGAAAGGCCGCTGCAACTCCCGCGCGTTACTGCCCAGCAGGAGGCCGGCCCGATGCTCCTTTCCCGCGGCGAAGACCTTCATCGGCGATTCCGGAAAGACCCAGCCATCCACCACCACGCCGAGCGTGGGGCCGAGAAAAGAGAGTCCCTGGCCGGTGGCTTTTTGCAGTTCGGCGCTGGAAAGGGCGCGCATGCCCTTCAGCCCAGGCTGGCTTGCCGTGGTCAGTTTGATGGCGAGGTCTTCGCCTTTCTTCTCCGCATCCGCGAGTGGCGGCGGCGCCACCACCGGACCACTCTGCCCGATGACCCGCCGCAACAAACCGCGGCTGAGGGGAGAGGCCATCAGGACATTGACGTCGAGCGATCCCGCCGATTCGCCGAAGATCGTGACGTTGCCGGGGTCGCCACCGAACTTGGCGATGTTGTCGTGCACCCATCGCAACGCCGCAATCTGGTCGAGCAGCCCGTAGTTGCCGGAAACGTGGTGCGGCGACTCCTTCGTGAGGTCGGGATGCGCGAAAAAGCCGAAAACGCCGAGCCGGTACTGCCCGGTCACCAGCACTACGCCGTGACGGGCAAGGCTTTCACCGTCAAAGAGGGGGTCCGTGGCGGCGCCCGCGAAGTTTCCTCCGCCGTGGAACCAGACCATTACCGCTTTGCGCGATTTGGGTGGCCACTCCGGCGTCCAGATGTTCAGGTGCAGGCAGTCTTCGCTGCTGCTCCCGCTCCCCTGCATGCAGGGCGCGCCGAAAGCGGTGGCATCCCGTACGCCTTCCCAAGTGCTCACGGGCAGCGGTTCCCGCCAGCGCAACTCGCCGGTGGGCGGCTGCGCAAACGGAATACCTTTGAAGGCCGCCCCGCCATCGCTCACCAGGCTGCCTCGGATCTTGCCGCCGCTCACTGCAACCTCAGGCCCGGAATCGGCGGCACGGGAGGCCGTCGCTGCCCACATTACGAATACCGCAACCAGTGGTGGAATCTGCGTTCGCATCGCTTTCCTTTTTTGCCGGCTTATGCGGGTTGAAAAGAGGGTCAGTCCTGGAAAAGCAGGGGTGCGTATTTGGAAAGGTAGACCTGCCAGTTGGGCCAGCTATGCCCACCGTCCGACGGATTGAATATGTGCTTGACCTTCTTCTCCGTGAGCATATCCGAGAAGCTTTGGATCGAGCTGAACGAAACCGTCTTGTCCTCTCTGCCGCAGCCGAGCCACAGCACCTTCAGTTTCCGGTTGAGCACTTCCGGATCCATCTTTTCCCATTGGGTCCGGTTGCCGCCCCCGCTAAACGCGCCGATGTAAGCGAACAGGTCGAGATTGTGCAGGCCAATCGACATGGATTGGCCTGCGCCCATCGATAGCCCTGCGAGTGCCCGGTGCCCGCGATCCGTCAGCACACGGTATTTGCTTTCCACGAGGGGGCGCACACCGGTGAGCAGTTCCTTCTCAATGGCCAGCGAGTCGATGGTGGGCGCCGGAGCGTTCGAAGCGGGCTTGATTTCGCGAGGGACGTGGCCGTACGGCATCACGATAACCATTGGCTTAGCCTTACCGTCGGCAATCAGATTATCAATGATGACGTTGGCCTTGCCTGTCCAGGTCCAGGAAGCTTCGATTTGTCCGTTGCCGTGCAGTAAATAGAGCACGGGATATTTCTGCGTGCCGGTCTCATACCCCGGCGGCGTATAGACGTAGAATATCCGTGGCGTCTTCAGTTGCTGGGAATCGTAGAAGTTCACGTGGACAGTTCCGTGGGGGACCGGCCGCTCTTCAAAAACGCCTTTCTCGTTTCCCGGCACGATGAACATGCTGGTGGGACCCCAGCGGCGCAGTTCAAGGTCGGGGTTCGAGGGGTCAGGCATGCGCAGACCGCCGTCGATGGCATAACCGTAGGTGTAAAAACCCGGAGTCAACGGGCCCACCGTCAAGCTCCAGACGCCCTTGTCGTCCTTTTGGAGCGGCTCGGGCTCCTTGATCGCCTCGAGAATACCGGGAGATCCCATCAGGAAGACTTCACTCGCCTTGGGAGCGAACAGGCGGAACGTCACAGTATGGTCCGGATGCACTTCCGGCGAGACCGGAATATTGTTCGTATCCTCGTAGTAGGCTGTCGGAGCATGGCGCGGTGCGGGCTGTGGAGGTTGGCACAAACCGGATCCGGTTGCGAGACATAACGCGCCGATGGTTGCGATACAAGTTCTCCAAGTCATAGTTCGCTCCTTAATACCCGAATATCCTTGTTCGATATCGCCCCGTCAAGAGCCGGCGAACGTCTTCAACGCGGTCAAGAACCGGCGCTTCGGGGCGGTGCCGCCCCGACCATTCTAAGCCTAACGCACCGTGCCGTGGAGAAGTTAGCGGCAGGACTCCGAAAACGAGTACACAACAGATACACAGAACGTTAGAGAACGTGGCGATTTGGGGTGTCGGCCCTCCGGTTTGTGAAGCCCTCAGTTAACGGCAATAAGGTCTTAAGCTATTCAGCTCTTATATGATGATGTGCTGCCGGCGCGGATCGATGGCCCCATTCAGAGATCGCCAGCGGAATTTGTATGCGAGATGGCGAACTTGGAGCCGTGGAGTGGCGTTACGGATTCTGGCGTTTCGGATGTTTTCACGCTGGCTGGAGTGTGCGTTCTTGAGGCCGACAGAATCGCGCTGGATGCGTACAGCAACCCGATGCTAACGCCAAGAAAACCTGGCAGAAAGTTTACGTTTTCATCGAACTGCCATTGGGCATTCCCTTCGTCCGCCCGCCGCTGCCCGAGGTTACCAATCAGGTGCTTTGGGGTAGTCCTGCCCGATCCGATCCTGGCAGCGAGCTTCTTGGTGACGATCTTCTTACGGGGTGGGTACTCCTCCGCTGCTCCGGCGGTTACGGCCATTTCGAATTTTTGAAGTTCAACTATACTGATTAGGTGCCATCGGGCAGAAGCACATTCGAGTTCATGCGGGTGTCCGCGAAGCATGCGAGCGGGATTCCCCGTCCGGAGACCGGGGAAGTCGCGTCTGATCGATCGACTCGCGACCGCCGCAACAGGCCGGTGCTGAAGCTGATCCGTGCGGCGCGAATTGCCGTCACTGCCACTTTTTTCGCTGATTGCGGCGTGGCCGCAGGTCCACCCTTCGCCGGCTCCGACGCCTTCGTTCAGAAGAACTGCGCCGTATGCCACAACTCCTCTGCCCCCGCCGCACGGCTCGACCTCACCAAACTCGCCTATGAACCCGGCAACCCGGATAATTTCGCTATCTGGGTCAAAGTTCATGACCGCGTCTCCGCAGGCGAGATGCCCCCGGCGCCCATCGCGCGGCCCTCCGCCGAATCGCTCAGCCAGTTCGTCAATGGCCTGGACGCCGCACTCACTGGATACGAACGTGGCGTCGCCACCGAGCGCGGCCGCGCCGGCCTTCGCCGCCTCAACGCCTACGAATACGAGAACGCGATCCGCGACCTGCTCAATATCCCGTGGGTCCAGATCAAATCCAAACTGCCGCAAGACGGCGAGGCATGGCGCTTCAACAAGATCGGCACCGCGCTCGATGTCTCCCATATTCAGCTCTCCCGGTACATGAGCTCCGCCGATTACGCCCTGCGCCAAGCCATGGGCGAGAAACTTGTCCAGACCCCCACCGCCACCACTCGCATCTACGCGCGCCAGGAGCCCACGATGCGCAACTTCCGGCCGCGTGAAGGCAACACCCGTACCGACCGGCTGAGCTTCCCGGTTCTGGATTCGCGTGCTCAACCGGACGTCCGCGCCGGCCGCAGCCCCAACTCGAATCCCGAAACCAAAGAGCGCGAGGCCGTCGGCCGTGTCTCGAGCATCTTCTCCGATGCCGGCGGATTTAGCTGGAGCGGTTTCCGCGTCCCCGCCGCGGGGCGCTACCGCATTCGGGTCAAAGGCTACACGATCTGGGTCAGCGGCGGTGGGGTCGACCACTGGAACTACATCGGTTTCGGCGCGGAAAAGACGGCTTACCTCAACCCGGCCACCTACCACCGGCCGAATTCGGATGAAGTGTGGCCCGGCCGCCGAAACGAACCCATCGGAGTGTACGCGCAAACCTCCGGTCAATCGCGCTCCTTGGCCGCGTTCGACTTCACACCGGAGCCCTCCGTCCAGGAGGTGGAAGTCCTTCTCAGCTTGAGCGAAGTCATCCAGACAGACCCGATGCGTCTATTCCGGACCCGCGTCAACGGCAGCGAGGAAGCGTACGTGAACCCGCTGGCTCAGCAAGACGGTATGCCGGGAGTCGCGTTCCAGTGGCTCGAAGTGGAAGGCCCCCTCCCCGACCAGAATGCCGCGGCCGGCTACCACCTGATGTTCGGCGATCTGCCGATGCGCCGCCTGGAAAATGGCGCAACGGGCGGCGCGATTCTCCAGATCGTAGCCGCGCCGCCATCTCCTGGCGAAGGCGGCGGCGGCCGGGGCCGCTTCGGCCCACGAACGCAGGATGTCGGCGTCGAAGTGGCGAGCGATCACCCGCGTGAAGACGCCGAGCGCCTCATCCGCGCGTTTCTCGGGCGAGCTTACCGCCGGCCCGTCGAGGAGGCACACGCGAAGCGGTTCCTCGAGCTCTTCAACCAGCAATTCCAACAGGGCCACAGCTTCACGAAATCGCTGCTTTCCACGTACACGGCGATTCTCTGCTCACCGGGCTACCTGTACGTCCAGGAGGCACCCGGCAGGCTCGATGATTATTCCCTCGCCACACGTCTCTCCCTGTTTCTGTGGAACTCGCCACCGGATGACGAACTCCGCGCCCTGGCCGCGGAAGGCCGGCTCAGCAGCCCCGAAGTCCTCAGAGCCCAAACGGATCGCCTGCTCAACGACACGAAGGCGCGTCGCTTCATCGACGCTTTCACCGACTACTGGCTCGACCTCCGCAAGATCGACGACAGCTCCCCCTCCAGCACACTCTACAACGACTACGAACTCGACGACCCGCTCAAGCTCGCCGCCGTCGAAGAGACCCGTCTCTTTGTTCAGGAGTTGTTCAACCGCAACCTCCCGACGCGCACCATCGTCGATTCCGACTTCACGTTCCTCAACGAACGTCTGGCGAAGCACTACGGCATCCCTGGCGTCAGCGGCGTCGCGATGCGCAAGGTCGCGCTCCCGAAGGACTCCGTGCGCGGCGGAATCATGACTCAGGCGAGCATTCTTAAAGTGACCGCCAACGGCACCACTACGTCGCCGGTTCTCCGCGGCGTCTGGATCATGGAACGCATCCTCGGCTTCCACACCGCGCCGCCCGCGGGCGTGCCCGCTCTTGAGCCGGATATCCGAGGCGCAGTCACCATCCGCCAGCAGCTCGATCGCCACCGCGCCGATCCCACTTGCGCTTCCTGCCACCGTAAGATCGATCCTCCGGGATTCGCGCTCGAAAGCTTCGACGTCATGGGCGGCTGGCGTGACCGCTATCGCGCGTTTGCCGAGGGCGTGAAGCCGGAACCCGGTATCGGTCTTTCGGGTCAGCCTTTCGCCTTCCACTACGGGCTGCCGGTAGATTCCGGCGGCGCGCTCACTGATGGCCGCGCCTTCAAAGGCATTCGCGAATTCAAACGGCTCCTGCTCGATCACGAGGAGCAGACCGTCGCCCGAAACCTGGTCAGCCAGCTTGCCACTTACGCTACCGGCGCGCCGATCGGGTTCTCGGATCGCAAACAAGTGCAGGAAGTTCTCGACAAAGCTCGCGGCAAAGGATACGGAGTTCGCGACATAGTTCATGGAATCGTAGCGAGCGATCTTCTCCGCAACAAATGACCAGGAAGGCCACTATGCATCTGTAAGAAAATAAGTGTAGCAATTAAACCATTTCCGGCCTAGAATGTTCTTGTGGCCGACGAAGGTGAGATCAAGCAGCGCTTCTCTCAGTTGGAGGCTTGGCTGGATGAGCGTACGCGACGGTTGTGGGCGGCTGCGGAAAGCGTGGCCCACGGGCGGGGAGGCATATCGCTGGTGGCGCGCGCCAGTGGCGTTTCCAGGCGGGCCAT
>JAIQFL010000008.1 GCA_020073365.1 Terriglobia bacterium
AGCAATGGGCAGAATCTTGTTGGAAGGAAGGAGCCCAACCGGAGCCGATGACGGCAACCGTAGCGAAACGCAAGGCGTAGCCGCAAGGCGAAGCTGAAAGAAGCGCGTAGCAAAACTCTCGACCGTAGGAACACGAACCGGCAGTGAGGCCGGGTGCGGGCGGTAAGCTGCCTGGGAACAGCGAAGCCCAAAGTCATCCGAAGACGCACTCGGTAGAGCCGGACGGCACGAGGGGGTAGATTCTGCACCTTACCTGGGGAGGGCTTCTCGGTGAGAGCCGAGGAGCAGTCAGCAGAGGCCATAGTAGCGGAGAGGCGAGGTAACGCCCGCGGAGCGAAGGGCCGAAGGAACAAGACAAAGCTAGAGAGGAGACTGAAGGGAAGCTGGGAAGGAAGTCGAGCAGGTATCGCCGGAAGATCGCGTAGCTGGCCGCCACGTCCGGCGGCTCCCTGCGCAGGTCCACCACTTCGACATCGCGCGTGAGGTTGGGCCGCTCGCCCTCGCCGAGATACAGCAGCCCCGGGCCTTTCCACGCCGCGACCGGCGAGGGGCCTTGCCGTGGGCGATCTGGATGGGGACGGCCGGCCCGAAATCGTCATCGTGAACATGAACATGACGCCCAGCCTGCTGAAGAACCAGGGACCGCGGTAGAACTTCATTTCCGTGGCGCTCACCGGCACCAAATCCAACCGCAGCGCCATTGGCGCGCGGGTCACGGTCGAGTCCGGCGGCCGCCGCCAGATCGATGAGGTGATGAGCGGCGGGAGCTACTACTCGCAGAACGATCTCGCGCTCTATTTCGGCCTGGGCCAGGCGACCGTGGTCAATCGGCTGGAGGTGCGCTGGCCCTCGGGCGCGCTCCAGGAATGGAAGGACATTCCGGCGAATCAGAGGTTGCTCATCACGGAGGGCGCATCGAGGTTGGGCCGGGTCGTGAGGACACGCTGAAGGGCCAGGCGGGTGTTCACGAACACCGCACATCCGAAGAAACGAAACTCAGTTAGTTAGCGGAATTTCACCCACTGCGCTCCGGTATTTTCACCCAGTTCAACGAGGGGGATTCCCCCGATCCCAGTGCTGGATTTTTCAACACACAGATAATAAAAGGTTTGAGTACCCGATTTTCATCTCGCCCGTTTGGATCGGTGAGTGCTTTGGTCAGTAGCTCGGTTAGTTTCGGTAGTGCGCATGGGTTGTTTCCGGGCGTTTGAGTATTGAGCAGGTCAGTATTTTCTGGATTGGAGAACAAGGATGCGGATGCCTTCTTCGGTTTTCGGGGTTGGACGTTATCTGGTCGCTTTCACACTCGTCGCCGGCTCGCTGTTATTGATGAGTGCGCCCAAGAAAACCGGATTCACGGTCCACGACAAGGCATACTATGCCGATGCCAACGTCGTGAATTTCGTGCGGCCGGGATTCACCATCACCATCGTTTCGGCCAAAATCGCAACGGACGGCACCATCAGCGTGGATTACAAGCTGGCCGATCCGAAGGGGCTTCCTCTGGATTTGACGGGAGTCACCACACCGGGTACCGTCTCGGTAAGCTTTGTCGCTGCATATATTCCGAAGGGCCAGACGCAGTACGTGGCATATACCACTCGGTCTCAGACCAGCCCTATCACGAAGGCCACCGCGATTCAGGCGGGAGCGGATTCCGGCGGTACCACGCAAACCGTGGCCGTTGGCGAGTACATCTATACCTTCAAGCAGAAAGCCGTGCCGCCCGCGGGCACTTATGACCCCACGGCCACCCACCGGATCGGCATGTATGGTTCCCGGAACCTGACCGAGTTCGACCTGGGAACGGATCGCGACTCCGCGTTTTTCGATTTTGTGCCGGCCGGTGGAACCCCGGCGCCGCGGGACGTCATCCGCACCGATTCCTGCAACAAGTGCCATGACGCCCTGGTTTTCCACGGCGGGACCCGCCAGGGCCTGGAACTCTGTATCATGTGTCACACCCCCCAGACTGTTGACCCGGACACCGGCAACACCGTGGATATGAAGGTCATGGCCCACAAAATCCACATGGGCAGTAGCCTCCCCAGCGTCCAGGCCGGCAAGCCGTATCAGATCATCGGCAACGCCCAGAACGTCTCCGACTGGTCCACAGTGGTGCTTCCCTCCGACGCGCGGCGCTGCCAGTTCTGCCACGAGTCCACGACGGGCGCAAAGCAGGCCGATGCCTGGATCAAGAATCCCAACCGGGACGCATGCGGCGCCTGCCACGACAACGTGAACTTCGCCACCGGGTTAAATCACGTGAACCTTCCCCAGGTGGACGATAAACAATGCACCCAGTGCCACATTCCCAAGGGCGAACTGGAATTCGACGCTTCCATCATGGGCGCGCACGCCATTCCAACCCAGTCGGAGACCGCGCCGGGCATTAACCTCGATATCGCCAAGGTAGATAACGGCGTAGCCGGCAAGGCCCCCACCGTGACCTTCACCATCCGCGACAACAACAAGAACGCCATCAGCATGGCCGACATGACCGGCGGTTCCAACCGGCTGGCCCTGGTGATGGCAGGTCCCACCTCCGACTATGGTTACACCAGCTTTGGCTCCGATGTGGTCACCCCCGGATACGTCTCCGAAAATCCGGTTCCCACGGCCAAGTGCAGCGCCGATGGCACCTGCACCTACACCTTCACCCACGCCATTCCGGCGAAGGCCACTGGGACCTATTCCATCGGCATCGAAGGGCGCCGTGGCATCACGCTTTTGGCCGGTACCACCCAACAGCAGACCAGCGAGTATGGCGCCATCAATAAGGTAGTCAACTTCTCTGTCGACGGCTCCCCGGTGCAGGCGCGCCGCAAGGTGGTCGATATCGCCAAGTGCAATGGCTGCCACAGCTCTCTGTCGTTGCACGGCGAAAACCGGAATCAGATCGAGATGTGCGTGCTGTGCCACAATCCCAGCGAGAATGACCTCGCCTACAAGAGCGTGGCGACCGTTCCGGCCGATAAAACCTCACCTCCTCAGTCCGTCAACTTCGCCCTCATGATCCACAAGATCCACACTGGCGAGAAGATGGCCACCGATTTCGGGACCACCTACACCATCGTCGGATTTGGTGGAAGCCACAACGACTTCACCGACGTTCGCTATCCCGCGATGGGTCCCACAGGCGCCGTTGCCGACACCGCCAAGTGCTACATGTGCCACGTGAACACCTCCGAGGCCAACTTTCCCATCGGCAAAAACCCGGTTGCCGATACCCAGGGCCTGCTGAACCCGGCCCCGGCCACCACCTCCGCCTGCACGGCTTGCCACCAGACCAGGTCGGCCCTGTCCCACGCCGTTTCTCAATACGACCCCAAGTTCGGTGAGAGTTGCGACGTATGTCACACGACCGGAGCCGCCTTTGACGTCGACCAGGTACACGCCGGCAAGTAGTCAAGGAGATCACCGCTGTGTTTCGGCTGCTACACAAATCAGGTTGTAGCACGGGCATCCTTGCCCGTGTGTTTTGCGTGGCAGCCATGCTGCTCACACCTATGGCGTGGGGCGCTCAGGATAAACCTGCCGCCCCCGCCCCTCCCGCCCCAGACAACAAGCCGGCGGAATTCGTCGGCTCTGGAACCTGCCAGGCATGCCACGAGGACATCTTCAACGCCTTCCAGAAGAACCCTCACCAACTGGTGGAAAAGGACAAGAAGCGAGGCTTTGAAAACAATGCCTGCGAGTCCTGCCACGGCCGCGGAAGCAAGCACGCCGAATCCCTGTCCGCGGCCGACATCCGCAATCCCGCGAAGCTCAAGCCCGCCGAAACCGATAAGATTTGCCTCACCTGCCATCTCAACCAGCCCACCCACGTGGGACGCCTGAACAGCAGTCATGCCAAGAACCAGGTGAGCTGCGTCGCCTGCCACTCCGTCCACAAAAACGGACCCAACGGTTTGGTGGCCCGCAAGACCGCCGATATCAACCAACTCTGCGCCAACTGCCATACGGATGTGTGGGCCAGCTTCCAGAAGCCTTACAAACACCGGGTGCCGGAAGGCGCCATGTCATGCGTGGACTGCCACAATCCCCACGGCAGTTTCCTGCCGCGGTCCATCCAAACGACCAATGCCAATGAACCCGGTTGTTTCAAGTGTCATGGCGACAAGCGGGGACCCTTCACGTACGAGCACGCCCCCGTCCGGCTGGAGGGCTGCGGCGCTTGCCATCAACCCCACGGCTCGGCCAACCCGCGCATGCTCAGCCGGCCGGAAGTGCGCTTCGTGTGCCTGGAGTGCCACTCCAACCTTCCGGGGCCAACGGCTCCCGCCAACGGCACAATCGGTACCGTTCCACCGGGGCTGCATGACCTGCGCAGCCCGCGCTTCCAGAACTGCAATCTGTGCCATCAGAAGGTGCATGGCTCTTATGTAAGCCGGGACTTCTTCAAATGAGATTCCTACTGGCACTGATACTCATAGCTCCGGCATTTGCGCAGCAGCCGGATCAGCCCCCCAAGCCGGACGAAAAGCCGGCGCAGGCGCCCGCGAAGACGGACGATAAGGCTCCGCAGACGCCCCCAAAGGCAGACGATAAAGCCGCGCAGGCGCCCGCCCCGGCTGAGCAGAAGTCCGAGGCCAAGGCCGAGTCTCCCACGCCCTCCACCGAACAGTGGCTCTCCGGAAACATGGATTTTGGATATCGCTGGCTGACCGATGTCCGTGGCAATTTCCAGGAGTACCGCAGCGTCGTCAACCTGGGTGAGGGGCCCAAACTCCTCGGCCTCGATTTCACGATTCAAGACCCCAAGAAACGGCTCTTCGACCGGCTCGACTTGCGCGCCTACGGCTGGGGCGGCGACCCTTACAACACCGCTCACATCACCGCCCGCAAGATGGGCGTGTACGAGTTCTCCTTCGACTATCGGAACGTCGCCTACTTCAACTACGTACCCTCCTTCGCCAATCCTCTGGCGCCGGCCGGCTTCAACGAGCAGGCGTTCGATATCCATCGCCGGAACGCCAGCTTCAACCTTGACCTCCGTCCCGGGAAACGGATCATTCCCTACCTGGCGTTCGAACGGAATTCGGGCTACGGCCACGGGATCGATACCTGGGTGCAGGACGCCAATGACGAGTTCGCCGTGCCCACCCTGCTGCGCGACACCACCAACAACGTTCGCGGCGGCGTCCGGTTTGAGCTCAACCGCTTCCACGTGACCCTGGAGCAGGGCGGCACAACTTTCAAGGATGACGACCAGAGCTACTGGAACGGCGTGAATTTCGGCGACCGCACTACGCCGGTGCTTGGCCATACGGAAGTCCTATACGGTCTGTCGCAGGCGTATGGCATCCGCGGGACCAGCATATACAGCAAGGTTCTCGCCACGGCCAACGTGAACGACTACATGAACTTCTACGGCCAGTTCCTGTTCAGCGAGCCGAAGACGGATGTGCACTTCACGGATCTGGCGTACGGCAATTTCGCGGCGCTCAGCTCGCTGCTCTTCTACAGCGGCCAGCAAAATCTGGGCACCGGCGCGGCCAACCAGCCGCATACCAGCGGTACCCTCGGCTGGCAGGGGCGGCTCGGCCGGCGGCTGCGCTTCATGGACTCCTGGATGACGGACCGGTACCACGATGCGGCTTCTCCTCTACTGACCCAGCAGCTTTTTCTGAATGCCACCACGGCCGCTCCCAAGACCTTCAACGCCTTGGATTACACCCAGCGCGTGAATTACAACCAGAACCAGATAGACGTGATGTTCGATCTCACCTCCAGGCTCACGCTGCGCGGCGGCTATCGGCGCGTCTGGGGCGATGCGACGGTTCTGTCCGGACAGCTCAGCCAGACCGGCAATCTGGTATCCGGCGAACTGTCCCGCAACGTGGGTCTGGCGGGACTGACCTTCCGTCCGTCAGAGAAGCTGTCTGTCAACCTGGATTACGAGGGCGCTTCCAGCGACCGGATCTACTTTCGCACCAGCTTGAACGACTACCACAAAGCGCGCGCCCGGGCCCGTTACCAGCTCAACAGCGCGCTTTCCTTCCAGGCCAACTTCCAGGTTCTGAACAATCAGAACCCCGCTTCCGACATTCGCTACGACTTTGAAAGCCGCGACAACTCCCTGGCCGTCTACTGGACGCCGGCCGCCGGCAAGCGGATCACGGTGATGGGCGAGTACGACCGCTCGACCCTCAGTTCCAACATCAGCTACCTCGGGTTGTTCCTGAGCCCCGCGACGTCGTCTTACCAGGACCGCGCCCACACCGCCACCTCGGCCATCGACGTCCCGTTGCCGGGTCTCGCGCGGGCCAAGCTCACGATCGGCGGATCGTTGTTCGTGTCCTCGGGAACCCGCCCGTCCCGCTACTACCAGCCCCTGGCGCGGCTATCCCTTCCTCTCCAGAAACACGTATACTGGAACACCGAGTGGAAATGGTACGGTTTCGGGGAGCAGTTCTACCTGTTTGAGGGCTTCCGGACACACGTCTTTGTGACCGGGCTCAGGGTGACCAGATGAGACCAGCAATGTTCATGGTTCGAGTGGCGGCTGCGGGCGCTTGCGTCGCCTGGGGCGCGCTTGCGGCCAATATCATTCCGGGGGACGCGCGGCGCGGAGAGCAGTTGTTCGAGACCGAGCAATGCGAGCAGTGCCACAGCGTAAAAGGCAAAGGGGGTACGTTCGCCCCCGACCTGGCCCGCCGTATCGACCGTGATTTTACACCCACGGTGATGGCCAGCCTGATGTGGAACCACGCCCCCGATATGTGGGCGGCCATGAAGAAGCATGGCATCTCCAAGCCCTCGCTGAGTCCCGAAGCGGCGGCCGACCTGTTTGCCTACTTCGTCTCCGCGCACTATTTTGAAAAACCCGGTGATGCGGGCCGAGGCAAACAGGCCTTTACCGCCCGGCACTGCGCCGAGTGTCACGGCATCACCACCTCCAACGCCGCCGGTGCGCCGCCCGTGGCCAAGTGGGAGTCCTTGGCGGACCCCATCATCCTGGCGCAGCAGATGTGGAACCACGGCGCCAAGATGCGCGAAGCGTTCGCCCAGAAGAAATTGACGTGGTCGGCGCTGACGGCCCAGGAGCTCACCGACATGCTGGTGTACCTGCAGAACCTGCCGGAGACCCGGGATCTGGCGCAGAATTTTCAGTTCCCGCCCTCGGACTCCGGCGAGGCGCTGTTCCAGTCCAAGGGCTGCGCGGCCTGCCATACCGGGAAACTGGCGCTGGAAACCCGCCTGCGCAATCAGACCTTGACTCAGATCGTGGTGGATATGTGGAATCACGAGCCCAGCATGAAGAACCCGCCGCCCAACCTCTCGCAGGAAGAGATGCGGCAGATCCTGGCCTACATCTGGGCGCGCCAGTATTTCCGCGGCGACGGCGATACGGATCGCGGCAAGAAGGTCTTTGCCGACAAGAGTTGCGCCACCTGCCACAATGACCCGTCCAGCGGCGCCCCCAAGCTGGCGAAGGGCAAGGACGCCTATTCCGACATCACCATGGTGGCCGCACTCTGGGACCACGGCCCGCGCATGCTGGACCTGATGACCCAGAAAAAGCTCGCGTGGCCCCGGTTCACCACGCAGCAAATGTCGGATCTGATCGCCTACCTGAATTCGCTGTAAGACCAGGCGCCCGGCCTGGCTACGGCGTCAACACCCGCATCGCAACTTCCGTGGCACGCCGGCGAGTGGCGCGGACTCTCAATCTGACTCTCAACCGTGAGGTCCTTCCTGCCCGATTCTGGTCGGCAAGACTGCCGCGGCCAGAGCGATTCCCTCTCCTCCAGCGGACGCATTTTGGGATAGGCCCTACAGGAAACCGCGGGAACTGTCGAATGTACACCTGTGGGTGAATCAGCCGGATGAAACGGATTTGTAGGACAGGTCTCCGGGCCTGCCCCTGGACTGCGGGTGAATGGACAGATGGACACTCGATGGAAAGCATGGGAGGAGGCGACGTGAAGTTGATGGCAGCTTTGAACGCACTGTGGGGGCCCTTGGGCATTCTGACCGCAGCCGTGCTGGCATCCATAATCGGTGGGCTGATGGCCGTCGGCAGTCTGGCCCTTCGCTGTTACAAAAAAACGATCCGCTATGGATCTGCCATCGTCCCGGGCTCCTGGCTGGCCTTGCTGGCGGGTAGGTAAATCATGCGTCTCGATCGAAGATTTGTCATCGTCGTGGGCTGCAGCCTCCTCTGGGCGCTGGTGGTGGCTTCCCTCTTCCATAGGGTCGCCCGGAATGCCGGTGCGTCGCACGAAGCGGGGCCCGGAAAGACCCTGGTCGTGGCGGCCCAAGCCTTGCCCTTCGGGACCGTTATCTCTGCGGAGTCGGTCAAGACCATCCAGGTGCCGGAAGGGCTGTTTCCGAAAGGCGGCTTCTCCCGCAAGGAAGATGTGCTGGAACGGTCGGTCGTGAGTTCCATCGAACCGGACGAGCCGGTCGTGGAGGTGCGGATCGCCGCCAAGGGCAGCGGAGTCGGGTTGTCCCCCATGATTCCGCTGGGGCTGCGCGCCATGTCCGTGCGTGTGAACGATGTCGTGGGGGTCGCCGGATTCGTCTTGCCCGGCATGCGGGTGGACGTCCTGGTCACGGGCCGCCCGCCGGGCGTCAACGATGCCATGACGAGCACGGTATTGCAGAATATTCCCGTGCTTTCGGCCGGACAAACCATTCAGGCCGATACCAAGGGTCAACCCATCAGCGCTACGGTGGTGACCTTGCTCGTGAGCCCGGCCGAGGCCGAAGCCCTTACCCTTGCCAATAGTGAAGGCCACATTCAACTGGTCTTGCGCAACAACACCGATCGCCAGTTGACGCGAACGCCCGGCCGGCAGTCGCGCGAACTCTATGCCATGCAACCTCCGGCAACTGCTGCCACCGCGGAGGCCCCCGGACCGGGACTCGCACGTCCCCGGAAGGTGGTCCCTGTTCCAGCGCGGACGCCCGCAGTCTCCGTGGCGCCTGTGGCAAGCCCGCCGGTCCAGCATTCCGACGAGGTCGTTATGATTCGCGGCAACCAGAAAACGGTCGAGCCAGCCCCGCCGAGGACGGCCAATTGAGATGAGATTCCTGACCCACAGTTGCGGACCCCGCACGAATGACCGGATCGCTTATCCACCCTTGAGAACCGGCGGCCGCACCGATGATCCCGTGCCTCCGCTTTTGGGGCGCCCCCTGTCGGGGACCCGCTCCCACCCAACGGCGAAGCTATGCCCTCACACCCTTGAGAGCCAGTCTCCCCTTCTTAGGCCCTTTATGTTCCTCCGCGTTTTTCTCCGTGTCTTAGCGTCTCCGCGCCGAATGGTTTTGTGGGCCCTGGCGCTGGCGCTCTGCGGTCCCGCGCCAGCCATCGAAAAGACACAGTCGGTACCCATGGAATTGATCCTCGCGGTGGGAAAGGGCGTCGTGATCGACTGCCCGAAAGGGGTCGTGCGGGTGGCCACCAGCAGCCCCGAAATCGTGGATGCCGTCGCCGCCAGCAACCAGGAAGTCCTGTTTCACGCCAAAGCCTTAGGGCAGGCCACGCTTTTCATCTGGTCCAAGTCGGGCGATCGGGTGATCTACAACGTGACCGTCGAGCCCAACCTGGAACCTATGCGAAGGTTGGTGCGAGAGACATTCCCCGGCGAAGAGATCGACATCCGGGCCTCGCGCGAGTCCCTGGCATTGGTCGGGATAACCAGCAGCCAGGCTGTCGCAGACCGTGCGCTGGCTCTCGTAGCCGCCTCGGTGAAAGGCGCCATCAGCAACCTCAAGGTGGCTCCTGGGGTTGCCGAAAAGCAGGTGATCCTGCACGTCAAATTCGCCGAGCTGAACCGCACGGCCGGGGCGGAGTTCGGCGTAAATCTGCTCTCCACCGGGAAAACGCTGGGCCGCCTCACGTCCGGCCAATTCCCGGCGCCCACCATGCAGACGTTAAACAGTACTGTCTCCGGCGTGGCCCAAGTCCCGGCCGCGTTTTCGCTGTCGGACATGCTCAATATCTTCGCGTTCCGTACGGACTTGAATCTGGGGGTCATGATCCGCGATTTGCAAACCCGGGGGTTGTTGCAGATCCTTGCCGAACCCAACCTGGTAGCCACGAACGGGAAAGAAGCCAGCTTCCTGGCGGGCGGAGAATTCCCCGTCCCCATCGCGCAGGCCGGCGGCACTCCCGGCGCCATTACCGTGCAGTTCCATGAGTACGGCATCAAGCTTGCCTTCCTGCCGCAAGTGACGGCCCACGATACCATCCGCTTGCATGTCAAGCCGGAAGTTTCCAGCATCGATCCGAGCAATGGGGTGATGGTCTCGGGGCTCAATATCCCGGCGCTGTCCACGCGCCGCATCGAGACCGACATTGAGCTAGAAGCAGGCCAGAGTTTCGTGATCGCGGGCCTCATTGACGACCGCGTGATTGAAAACCTGTCGCAGGTTCCGGGGCTCTCTCACGTTCCCATCCTGGGAGCGTTGTTCAAGAGCCGGGCGCTCACCAAGTCCAGGACCGAGTTGATTGTGGTCGTTACACCAGAAAAAGCCACACCCGAAAAAGCCGGGCAGGCGTCCGGGGCCGTCGCATCTCCGCCCATGCCCATTCCCTTCCTGGCGCCCGCCTCGCCGCCCCAGACGAAGGCCAAGGCAAAAAAATGATCGGCGAAATGCGCAATGAAGACCCGGCGGACCTGAGTTGGGAACAACGGCTGCTGCGCAACGCTGCGCGCAAAACTGAGTTGAAGCCCGAATATCAGGAGCTGAAATTCACGCTGCACCGCAAACTCCTCGATCGGATCAATCTGGATGCCCTCGCCAGCATAGACAATGACCGGATCCGGACGGAGGTGCGCCAGGCCGTCTTGACCATTGTGGACAGCGAGCCCAACCTGCTCACGGCCTCCGAGAAACAGCAGATCAGCAGCGAAGTCCTCCACGAGGTCTTCGGACTGGGTCCCCTCGAGCCACTGCTTCAGGACACTTCGATCTCGGACATCCTGGTCAACGGCCACAAACAGGTCTACGTGGAACGAAAAGGTCTTCTAGAGTTGACCAATGTCCGGTTCCACGATGACGGTCATCTGCTGCGGATCATCGACCGCATCGTCTCGCAGGTTGGCCGCCGCGTGGACGAATCCAATCCCATGGTGGACGCGCGTCTGGCGGATGGATCGCGCGTCAACGCCATTATTCCGCCGCTCGCCCTCGATGGACCCTTATTATCCATCCGCCGTTTTGGCACGGACAAGCTCATGCCCGAGGACCTGGTGGCCAAGACCTCCCTCACGCCCGGAATGATGCAGTTGCTGGAGGCCGCCGTGAAGGCGCGGCTCAATATCATCGTGTCGGGCGGTACGGGCTCCGGCAAGACCACGCTGCTCAACGCGCTTTCCGTATTCATCTCCCCGAAGGAGCGCATCATCACCATCGAGGACGCGGCCGAACTGCAACTCAAGCAGCCGCACCTGGCGCGGCTGGAGACCCGGCCCGCCAATGTCGAGGGGCAGGGCGCGGTGCGGCAGCGGCAGTTGCTGGTCAACAGCCTCCGCATGCGGCCGGACCGCATCATCGTCGGAGAGGTTCGCGGTGAAGAGGCGCTGGACATGCTGCAGGCCATGAATACCGGCCACGACGGCTCGCTGACCACGGTCCACGCCAACAGCCCGCGGGACGCCATCGCGCGCCTCGAAGTGATGATCTCGCTGGCCAATGCCAACATGCATCTCACCGCCATCCGGCAGCAGATCGCCTCGGCGGTGCACATCCTGATACAGGCTTCCCGAATGAGCGATGGCACGCGGCGGGTGACGAGTATCACGGAGGTTACTGGCATTGAGACCGACATCGTAACCCTGCAGGAGCTCTTCGTTTTTGAAAAACGCGGGGTTTCGCCCGACGGCAAGGTCATCGGCCGGTTCGCTGCTACCGGCATCCTGCCGAAGTTTAACGAGAAGCTGCTGGCCGCCGGAATCCAACTGCCCACGGCCCTGTTCGACGAGATCGTCCCAGTGGAAGCCGTATGAACCCACCAGTTTTCATACTCGCCTTTCTCACCAGCATCGGCTCTTATCTCCTGGCCTCCCTCTGTTTGGATGCGCGGGCGCGCCGCACGTGGTTGCGCCGCCTCGCGGGACACGGACGGGAATCCGCGGCCTCACGCCGCTCGGCCGGGCCGGCGTTGATGCAGATGGTCGATGAAGTCCGGGGCCGGCTCGCCACCCGGTTGCTCGATCGCTTGCGCCTCAAACAAGCGGCGGAACGGATGCTGGAAACCGCGGGGCTCAAGTGGGGTGCCGCTGGGTTTATCCATCGTTCCACGGGATTCTTCCTGGCGGCTTTCCTGCTCGTTACGATTTTGACGAAGAACCGCCAGCCCGGCCTGGCCATGATTGCCGGAGCGGCTGGCGCATGGCTGCCGCTAGCCTACGTGCGCCGCAAGGGCGGCGAGCGCGTAAGGCGCTTCGAAGAGCAATTCCCGGACTGCCTGGAGTTCGTCTCGCGCTCCATGCGCGCGGGGCATGCCTTTTCGGTCTCGCTGGAGATGGTTTACCGCGAGTTCAGCGAACCGCTGGCCGGTGAGTTCCGGCGCACCTTTGAGGAGCAGAATCTGGGGCAGCCGCTGGATATCGTGTTGAAGAAGCTGTCGAACAGGATCCCGTCCATGGACGTGCAGTTCTTTGTGTCGGCCGTGCTGCTGCAGAAGCGTACAGGCGGTAACCTGGCGGAGCTCCTCGACAAACTGGCCCATATTATCCGCGAGCGCTTTAAGCTGCGCGCGCGCATTCGCGCCATCAGCGTCCAGGGACTCATGTCCGGCCGCATTCTGGCCTCGATTCCGGTCGCCGTGGGCGGTTTGATGTTCCTCGTGAATCCGCAGTATGCGAGGTTCTTCGTGGACGATCCCACGGGGCATCGAATGGTGGCCGGCGCCATCGGCCTTCTCGCGATCGGCTATATGATCATCCGCAAGATCGTGACGATTGAGGTGTAAAGGTGCTCGGTGTTTTGACCCTGCTCGTTTTTGTGTCCGTCGCCGTGGTGACGGCTTTGCTCGGGCTGCGCATCTCCGACTGGCGGACGCGCGCGGTCGACCGGATCAAGCCGCGAGATCGAGCCGTAGAGCCGTTTATTCCCTCTCCCAGTCTGATCTGGCAGGAGTTGGTGAGCCGTGTGGGATCGCTGGTGCCGGCCTCTCCGAAGGATCTGCCCCGTTTGAAGCGGCGTCTCATCCGCGCGGGATTTCGCCTCCAGGCCGCTCCCCTGGTTTTCAACGGGGCTCGGGTGGTCTCGACTGTGGCTTTCGCCCTGCTTGCACTGGTGGCCGGGCAGCAATCCCATGTCGCCCCGGGAAACCTGCTGTATCTCACCGGCGGCGCTGCCTTCCTGGGCTACATCGCGCCCATGAAGTACCTGTCGTTCCGCATCCGGCGTCGCCAGCGCGCCATCGAAAAGGGGCTACCCAACACCCTGGACCTCATGGTGGTATGCGTGGAATCCGGTTTGGGGCTGGACCAGACCACTCTTCAGGTGGCCAAGGAGCTCCAATTCGCTTACCCGGAAATCTGCGAGGAATTCACCGTCATGAACCTCGAGATGCGGGCGGGAAAGCGCCGCAACGAGGCCCTCCACAACCTGGCGGAGCGCGCCGGGGTGGAAGAGCTGAAAAAGCTGGTGGCGGTCCTGATCCAGACGGACCGCTTCGGCACCAGCATCGCCCAAAGCCTGCGCGGGCATTCCGACTACATGCGGGTCATGGCCCGGCAGCGGGCCGAGGAGCGCGCCGCCAAGCTTGCGGTCAAGCTGGTTTTTCCGATCTTCTTCTGTGTGCTGCCGTCGCTGTTCGTGGTGACGGTCGGCCCCGTACTGACGAAGCTCGTACGGGATCTTTTACCTATGATCGAAAACATGTAATCAGCCGATAGGTAAAGAAGAAAGGAGTACTGCAATGGATGGAACGACTCTTCGAGTGATTTGCGCCGTCTTGGTTGTGGCTTTCGGCGTGCTGATTTTCATGCGGCGCCGCGGCAGCAAAGCTGACTAGCAGGGTTGCCGGCATCAGCGGCTTCACCGGCAGGCTGCTAGCCCTGACGGCGCCCGAACGGTTTGGAAGGGCGCGGCGACTCGAATGTTCCGCGCCTCCCCTTTACTTCAACGGTAGTGGCAACGCATTGCTGGAGACATCCCCGGCCTGCACTACCACCGTCGCCGGAACGGACAGGTCGAGATCCTCCGGAATCCGGACTTGAACCGCCGCTACTCCGACTACCCCCGCCGCGGCGGTGGCAAGATCCGGAGAAACGTCGCAGCCCTGCAGCAGCACTCTCACTGGGTCCACCAGGACGAAGCTGGGAGTTGCTGGGACGCGGAACCCGTCCAGCGGCATGGGCTGGTAGGGCCCCAAGCCCGTGCCGTAGAGCGTGATCGGTTCGCCTGGGCGCGCAGGCGAGTCCGGGCTGATTGGCGTACCGTCGAGGTGTGTCGCGGCCAATAGCCCAGGGGCATTGCGGGCCGCCTCGAACTCCACTTCGACGACGGGTGCGTTTCCGCGGTGCAGTTCCACGGAGTACTTCCCCGGCTTCAAATCGCCCGGCACCTGAAAGTTGATTTGTTGCGGAGAGACATACAACAACGGTAGGAGGCGGCCGGAACATACCAGCGTCACGCCCGCCAGGCTCTGCGGCAGCGGGTCCGCCAGGCTGCTGGCGGTCTCGTCGGAGAGACCCGTTCCGTATAGGGATGCAATGGAACCCGGAGCCACGGCCGGCGTGGGCGTCTCCCCCGCAGCGTTCCCGATGCGAGGCGGCGGCGGTGTTTCCGGAAGTCGATCCAAGAAGGCTTGGACCGTGTGCGGAGCGTTCATGACAAGAGTCGCCGGATTCGCCGATCCGTTCAAGTCTTGTCCCCATTGCCGGAACTGCATGCCGCTCGCCGCGTCGATGCCGATGCTCACCGGGCTTCCGGCGGGATAGAACCCGTCGCCGCTGGCCGGCGCAAGTCGCCATGACCCCGCGCGCGCCGGGGAGGTGCTGAGCGCCAGGAGGTACGACCATTGGTAACGCGCCGCGATCTTTCGGTAGCCGGCCAACGCTGTGAAGGTTCCTCCGTCAGTTCCTTCCCAGGATCCGAAGTCGAGGCGCACTCCCTCGCTGACTCCGACCGACGCAGGTGCGGCGACGCGCACCGCGCTTCCCACCGCCCGCTCCACTTCGCACGGCGTGAGGCACCCCGCGCCATCCACAGCCAACGGCAGGCCGCTCGGGGTGCTCTCCACGCGTATGCGGCTCAGCGGATCGTATGCCGCGGTCATCCGAAGCCCCGTCCCAACCTGCCCGTCGGTGACTTGCACGATTTGCGTGCTTGCCGGTCCGCTGGACCATTCCCGGAATGCCCAGGGGCCGCCCGCCGAATCGGTCTGATGCAAAGGTGCGGTCACGGTGTGGGTCTCTCCGGGGCCCCAGGAGAAGAATTGGGGCGAGACGCCATCCAGCCCGTCCACCGTTAGCCGCAAGCCTCCCGGGTTGGTCAGCAGGGCCACCGGAACAGCCGGAACAAACTGGGCCACGACGGAAATCGGCGTCGTCGCCGGCCCCACCTGGTAGGTATGGCTTAGATTTCCTCCGTCGCTCCACGAGCGGAAGACCCATTGGCGCCCCTGCTTGTCGAATTGCGGCGAGACCGCTGCCAGGCTGTGCGCGGTATTCAACCCCCAATCCAAAGTCACGGGAGCGGTAACCGGCGCGCGGTCCGCCAGCACCTGGAGCCCATCCGGGGAGGTGAGCAATTGTACCTGGCGCGCTACCGTGAATTGGGGGTACACGGTGATTGCCGCGTTCAAGACGAACGAGTAGATCGCCGCCTTGTCAGGTCCCTGCGACCATCCTGTAAACACAAATCCGGGATTCGGACACGCCTCCAGCGTAACCGTCGACCCGGCTGCCACCCACACATCCGCATTCTGCTGATATGCCACCCGGTTCACCCAAACCGTTCCAGGGGATACGCAGGGTGCGGCCGCGCACTGGTAGAAGTTCAGGGAGATGGCGTATTCCGTGGTGAGATCCGCCCTGTACCAGGGAATCTTCGGATCGGCCGAAATCGTAACGATATTGGATGTGGAACCCAAAGGCCCCAGCGGGCTGCTCCAGCCCACTAAAATGTAACGGCCCCCGGAAAAGGGCGTGTCCTGCGAGGCGGCGATTTCCAGGGTGTGTTTGGTCCCCGCCGGCCAGGTAAAGACGGCCGCTCCCCTGAATGCCTGCCCATCCACCCGAAACAGGGCATCGGCCGCCGTGGCCGAGATGCGCGTCATGACCAGCGCGTCCTGAGCCGGCAGGCAAAGCGCAAATGCCGCCGCGAGTAGCCAGGCCCCCCTGTGGAGGCGGCGTGGAATTCCGGATTCTGTAAAGGTGTTCACTCTACTGAAACTTATCGACCCTGTCGATAAGAATGTTATGTGGCGCGAACGGCTCGTCGCTCTGCTCTCGATCTGGTGGGTTGCCGGGGTGATGGCCATCCCCTGGCAGGCGCCCGGCGCTACCTTTGGCGAGGTCGTCGCCATCGGCGGGCAGGCGTCCGATATTGCTTTGGACGAAGGGCGCGGCGTGCTGTACATCGCCAACTTCACGGCGGGCCGCATCGACGTCCTCTCGTTGGCCGACCATACGATTCATACCTCCATCCACGTAGCGCCCGCTCCATCTTCGCTGGCGCTCTCCGGGGATGCCCGCTTCCTGGTGGTGACGCACTTCGGAAACGTGCAGCCTCCGGGATCCTCCGCGAGTGCCCTCACCGTGATGGACCTGTCCAGCGGCGCTCGCCAGACGTACGTCCTGGAGAGTCCGCCCTTGGGGGTTGCCTTCGGCGCCGACGGAATGGCGCTGGTGGCAACCACCAGCGAGTTCCTGCTTGTTGACCCCATGAGCGGCAGGACCAGTTTGGTGGACACGGTTGCCGGTTTGACCGCCAACACCATTCCGGCCGCGCCCGGCACGCCGCCGGTTCAGGTCGTCGCCGCCTCCCTGGCATCTTCGGGGGATGGCCGTTATATCTTCGGCCTCGCCGACACCATCCGCTTCACGTACGACGTTTCGGCCAGGCGCCTCAAGGTGATCGGCTATACCGCCACCCCGACGCTGGGCCCGCGCGTGGTGAGTGTCGCCCGCGACGGCTCGTACTATGCAGCCGGTTGGGGACTTTTTAGTCAGCAGGGCGTCCTGTTGGCGCAATTCGCCGGCGCCGCAGGATTGTTGGCGGTCGGCTCGCATGCCATCGATTCCGCGGCTGGAGTTCTCTACGCCCAGATTCCGCAGGCCCCAGCCAACCCCGGCGTGCCCCCGGTGCTCTGGATCGTGGATGCAGACAACCTCGCGATCCGGGAGCGTTTGGCGCTTCCCGAGAACCTGGCCGGCCGGGCGCTGCTGAATGCCCAGGCCGATACTCTGTATGCCGTCTCCGAGAGCGGGGTGATGGTGTTTGGGGTCGGCTCTCTCGACCAGTTTCACCGGCTGGCGGTGGACCACGAGGACCTGGTGTTTCACGGAAGCTTCTGCCAGCACGGCGCCATCCCCCAGACTTTAAGAATTGTGGATCCCGGCGGAGGACAAACCGCATTCGCGCTCAGCTCCGATCTGGCTGGGGTGACGATCTCGCCCTCCACCGGGCGCACCCCAGCGACGGTGACGGTGACCATTGACCCGAGCATGTTCCAGGATCGCCGCGGCACTGTATCCGGCCTGCTCAAGATCGCCTCCGCGGAATCGGTGAACCTGCCCTTACCCGTCCGACTCCTCGTGAATAACCAGCGGCCCGACGAAAGAGGATCCTCCACGGATGTCGCCGGCACCCTGTCCGATCTCGTGGCCGATCCGGCTCGCGATCGATTCTATGTGGTGCGGCAGGATCGCAACCAGGTGCTGGTGTTTGATGGTTCCGGGCTCTTTCCAGTGGCCGCGTTGCGCACCAGCAACACGCCGACCCAGATGGCCATCACGTCCGACCGCAAGTATCTGCTCGTGGGGCACGATAACTCGCAACTGGTCTATATCTATGACCTCGACACTCTGCAGCCTCTGTCTCCCATAGCTTTGCCGCCCGGACACTATCCGCGTTCCCTGGCGGCTTCCGGAAACGCCATTCTTGCGGCGTCCCGCGTGGTGGGCGGGCCCAACACCATCGATAAGATCGATCTGGTCTCGCGAACCGCGGTCACGCTGCCGGCCCTGGGGGTATTTCAGAATTCCATAAACGCCGACACGGTCCTTGCCGCCACTCCCAACGGCGGCGCGATCCTGGCCACTTCCGCGGATGGGAATGTCATGCTATACGACGCCGGAGCCGACACCTTCACCGTCTCGCGGAAGTTGCCGGCCGCGCTCGCTGGATCCTACGCCGCGTCGAACTCCGGTCAGTTTGTGGCAGGCAACAATTTGCTCAACGCTTCGCTCAAACCTACACAAACCTGGAACGGCCCCGACTTTTCATCCGGCTTCGCATTTCTGGACGGCCAGGGCCTGCGTTTGACTGGTCCGCAGGCTGCCGCCGGCGCAGGCGGCACCATCCAACGCATCGATCTGGGCACCGGCGACCACGTTCTGCCGACCCGCGTTTCCGAACAGCCGTTGGCATCCGGCGGCATCTCGGTGTTCACCCGGACGCTGGCCCCACTGGCAAACCGGAATACCCTGGTCGCGCTCACCGTATCCGGCTTCACCGCACTGTCCCGGAATTTCGATACTCCCGTGGCTCCGCCCGCCATCGATCGCGTGGTGAATGCCGCCGATCTTACGAGTCTCGTGGCGCCGGGGTCCCTGATCGCCGTGTTCGGCGCCAACCTGAACCCGACCAACATAGCTACCTCGGAGATTCCATTGCCCACGGCCATCGGCGAGTCCTGCCTGACGGTCAACGGCTCTGCCATTCCGATGCTGTTCGCCTCGCCTGGCCAGATCAACGCTCAATTGCCGCTCCACATTGATGGCCGGGTCGCCATGACGCTCTACACGCCGGGTGGCGTGAGCGGTGACTACTACCTGAACGTGATGCCGGTGGCGCCCGCGATCTTCCATGGCGGAACGGCGGGGCCCCTGACGGACATTCCGGTAGTGATCAAGGCCAGCAATCAGCAACTGGTAACGCCCTCCAATCCGATCCACTCCAATGACCAGATCTGGATCTATGCGACCGGGCTCGGATCGACTGCGCCGGAGGTGGCCGCGGGGAACCCTGCGCCGTCGGCTCCCCCAGCGTTGACCGTACTCGCCCCTGAGGTGCAATTGGGCGGCGTACCGCTGGCGGTCGGTTTCGCCGGTCTGGCACCGGGACAGGTCGGCGTCTACCTGATTAACGCGCGGGCGCCTGCGAAGGCTCCCAACGGGACGGAAGTCCCCTTGACCGTCAGGCAGGGTGGTGTGACCGCTTCGGTAGCCGTCAGGGTCGTGGATTGAAGGGAACCGTATCGTGTACTCGAAGAGGCTGCTACTGCTTTTCGCCATAGTCCTTGGTGCGCGGGCACAACAACACGAGATCGGAATTCTGGGTGGAGGTGGCTTCCTGAACAGCACCCCGGTCGAGGGTGCGGCGGCCTCCGTAACCGCGAGCTTCAGTCCCGGACCTGTCGCCGGGGTCCTCATCGGGCATGACCTCTACTCCCATTGGAGCGGCGAGATCCGATACCTTTTCGAGGAACGCGATGCGCGGCTTCAGTCGAGTGGGACCCGTGCCGGGTTCTCGGGTCAAGCTCATGTCCTCGACTACGAACTGGTGTTACATGCCCGGCCCCGCATGGACCGTGTGCGGCCTTATGTCGCTGCGGGCGGCGGCATCAAAGTATTTCGCGGAACCGGCGCTGAAATGGCCTACCGCCCCCTGATGGAGTATGCGTATCTCACTCGCACCCAGGAATTGAAGCCCATGCTGACCGTGGGCGGGGGCCTAAAGCTTAGACTCGGCGAGCGGATCCTGGCCCGACTCGATTTTCGGGATCAGATCACACGGTTTCCGCGCCGGATCATTGCGCCTGCCCCAGGAATGACGCTCGGCGGCTGGCTCCACGACTTCGTCCCCACCGTGGGCTTGAGCTGGATGTTTTAGGCGCCCGGGGGGCCAACGGCGCCCCGCGGCCAACGGCGCCTCTCGGCCAAGCCCCTCGGTCGGCCGTCCGTCCCGCTCAACGCCTGAGTGGGTCTTCGATCCACGGCGGCGTCGCCCGGATCAGGCGGGCCAACTCGGGCTCGACCTGTTCCATTTTGCACTTCATCTCCCAAGCGATTTCACGGTAGCTGAAGTGCCCCTTCACACCGCTGCGAAGCTGGGAAATATACTCGGCTTCGGCAAAATCCATCTTGAAGAGAAAGCGCGAGCGGGCCCCGAATGGTAGTAAATAGTGTGCGCCAGGGGGCGGTAGCGCGCGCATCGTTTCGAACGCCGCGTCCATGGCGGATTGGTAGATTTCAGTTGCTCTTGCGTCCGTTACCAGCTTGGGAACATCGTGGCCCAGGTTGCCGGAGTACGCCTGGCGAAATTTCTGGCAGCGCCGGTGCCGATGCAGATCCCGGTAGGCCCCGACATCGATAACGAAATCGTAGACGTACAGCCCGCCACGGAACCCAGCCAGGATTTCGTCGCGCCGCGTACGGGAGCCCAGCGCCAGGTCCATCACCTCGGCGCGCCGCCCCGAGCTCCACTCGCAGGCGAGTCCGTACAACTCGCGGAACGGGCGATCCGTGACTGGGTACAGCAAGGTGGCAACGATATCGGCCGGGATGTTGGTGGGGCGTACCAGGTCCACGCGCTCCGGGGCGCCTCCGGCGGTAGCCGGAAGATTCTGCTCCGCCCAGAGCCTCAAGTCCTCCCGCGAGCGCACGGCGTGCTGGTCGGGATCGGCATGGCGCGCGAGCGTGGGTGCCAGAGGCTCAGCGGCGGAATTCCGGTCCCAACGGCAGTCCGGCTCCGCGGCGCAGGCCCGCGCCATCTCCTCCCCGAGCTCGCGCAGCTCCGCATACTCGGAAGCCTTGAGCCGCCGGATCTGCTTCTCCAGGGTGCGGATGCTGGTGACCTGGCCGACATTCGTCGGCACCGCCCAGAAGAGCAGGTAGCGGGCCACGTCGAACGCCCGCGCGGCAATGTTGCGCCGGTAGGTGTCGGGCTTCATGTCGTCGGGGCGCGGCAGTTGCTCGCACAGACACGCGAAGGCTAGTTGGTTCACCTCGCCGTAGGCTTTGAGCAATCGCTCGCCCGCCCAGCGGAATCGCTCCGCGTGGTCGCCCGAAAGCTCAGGCGGAGTGATAAAGCCGGACCGTGAAAAATCCTGGTAGCGTGACGACTTCGCCTGGCCGTCCCACAGACTCTCTTCTTCGATTTCCGTGGCCGCGAGCTCGGAAATGCCCTCGAAACAAAGAACGCTATGGCCCAGGTCGGCGATGGAGGCGTGGCCATATTGGAAGTAGAAGCTCTCCAGGAACTTCTGCGAATCGTGGGTCCGTACCCATTCGATGGAGTCGCGGATGGAATCGGGCGAGCGGCTGTAACGAGCCAGTGCGTAGGCGCTCTTCTCCGGCGGCATGGGCGCCACCGTGATGACGCGTTTCGTGGGGGTCAAGACGTTATGATAACGGGAATGCACATCCGAATCCAACGCGTCCACCCGGCCGCCGTTTTGCCCTCCTACACCCATGGGCCCGAAGAGGATGCCGGTATGGACCTGCGCGCGGTGGAGGACGTCAGGCTGGAACCAGGGCTGCCGCGGCTGGTGCCGACCGGTCTCACCATCGAGCTGCATCCCGGTTATGAAGCCCAGGTGCGGCCACGCAGCGGCCTGGCGCTCAAGCATGCCATCACCAGCCCGAATGCGCCAGGGACCATCGATCCTGGCTACCGCGGCGAGATCCGAGTCATCTTGCTGAACCAGGGGAACGAGCCTTACACCGTGCATGCCGGCGACCGCATTGCCCAGATGATTGTGGCGCGTTACGAGGCGGTGGAGTGGGTGGAGGGCGACTTGGCCGACTCGAAACGCGGAGCGGATGGGTTTGGTTCATCGGGGCGGTAGACACACAGGCATCGCACCTACAGAAAGTGTCAAGCGCGTGAAGCACCGGATCGGGCGGGGGCAGTAATGCGATGCTATCCTGTGAATCGCAGGCCATGTCTCTCCCCCGCCACGCGGAGCTCTGGTTCCCAGGATATATTCGCAGCAGGCTAAACCACTGGGCCTTACGCGGTCCCGCCAAAGTTTGGGTTGCCATCGCCGACCACTGGGAACCGTATTGGCAAAAAGCTTCCGGCGACGTCGCCCGCGGGCGAGCGGCGGTTTGGGGGAAATATTGGCCGGTCATCGCCGGGCGGCATGCCGATTCCGCCGGAAGGCCCCCGCAGTACACCTTCTACTACCCGCAGGAAGACTACCATCCCGGAATACTGGATATCCTCGCCGCCATGACGCACCGGCGCATTGCCGACGTGGATGTGCATATCCACCACGATGGCGAAGGCGAGCAGAATTTCGTCGACCGGATGCGCGGCTTCATTGAAACTCTCGCCACGCGCCACGGCTTGCTGCGCAGCCGTAACGGCAAGACCGTCTTCGGCTTCATTCACGGCAACTGGGCCCTGGACAACTCCCGGCCGGACGGGAGGTGGTGCGGCTTGAACAACGAGATCACTCTCCTGCGAGACTTGGGATGCTATGCGGATTTTACGATGCCGTCGGGCAACTCTCCCACGCAGTCCCGCACCGTGAATTCCATCTATTGGGTGACCGACGACCCCTTGCGGCCGCGCTCTTACGATCATGGATCTCCGGTCCGGCCAGGGCGGCCGGGCGGCGGCGACCTTCTGATGATCCCGGGCCCCATCGGCCTGCGCTGGGGGGGACGCCTGAAGCCCCGGCTGGAAACCGGAGAACTCGCGCACCAGGACCTCCCGACACCCGCCCGCGTGCGTTGCTGGCTCGACCTGGCCCCACGGATCGGAAAGAACATCTTCATCAAGCTCTACAGCCATGGCGCGCAGGAGAGGAACTCGGAAGCTCTGCTGCTCAATGGCGGGCTCGACAGACTCTTTGAAATTCTGCCCGAGGAATGCCGCCGCCGCGGACATGAGCTGCACTACGTGTCCACCTGGGAGATGCGTCAGGCTGTGGATGCCGCCGTGGAACAAGGGAATTGAAACAGGACAGCGAGGCCGATTCCGGTCTTGCAGTAGAAAATGGAGGTCCCAAAAGTGGCGTCTTGGCCAACTAATGACACGCCGGTCTTAGCGCGCACTCTACAAAGGATCAAAGAGCGCGAGCCGACCTATGGCAGCAAGCTGGAGGCCGAGCTTGCCCGCAGGGACGCTGCGTTTTTCGAGCGCGCCGAGAGATTCCTGGCCAGGTTTGAGAAGTTTCTGGCTGCCCAGGGCAAACCACTGGAGCACGGCATCGATTGCCACCTGAAGTTGCGCATCGCCATGAAACAGGAGCGTATGGATTTTCTCCGCTCCGGCCGCTATGCCAGCAGTTCGTTCGCCGAAGTGGAGCAGCGTGTCTACGCCAACCCGGAAATCATGGAGTATTACATGTACGGGCTGGTATTCAGCCAGTTTCTCTGGAAAGAACAGTATGCCCGGCTGGAGTTCTTCTGTAACGGGCTGCCGCTGTACCGCACACAAATCGACAGCTACCTTGAATTGGGCGGCGGCCACGCGATGTACATTTCGAGCGCAGCGGACATCCTCCAGCCCGATACTCATTTCGAGCTGATCGACATCAGCGCCACTTCCATCGACGTGGCCCGGGCCATGAGCCCCAACGATCGAATTCAGTACCACCTGTGCAACGTATTCGACTTCCCGGCGGAACGCAAATACGACTTTGTGGTAGCCGGAGAGATTCTGGAGCACCTGGAGGAGCCGCGTAAATTGCTGGCCCGGATTCGCGACATGCTGACCCCCCGGGGCCACGCCTTCATTTCCACGCCGGTCAATGCTCCTACCGTGGACCACATCCACCTCTTCAACCACGCCCGGGAGATCCGGGACATGCTCCGTTCCGAGGGATACCTCATCGAATCGGAAGCCACCCGGTATGCCGAAGATGTGCCTGAAGCGCAAGCGGAGAAACTGAAGGTTGCGCAGATGTTCGCGGCGTTCGTCCGGGTGGAGCAGGCGCCGGCGGATTCCGCGTAATCTAGATGTTACAAATCATCACCGTGACGCGGCCATTCGCAACCATTGTGGTCTCTCGCTGGAAACGGAATTGCAGCACCACTACCCGGCGCGACTCCAACCGCTCCTTCACGGTGGCCTCGAGCTCCAAAACATCGCCCACGTACGTCGGCTTGACGAAGTGGATTTCCACGCCGAGTTCCAGAGTCCTCTTCCCGGGGAAATTCATACCCACGAAATTCGAGATGAAGCCGTTGAGGATGGCGCCGTGCATCAACTTTCCCGAGAAGCCGCACGAGACGGCCACCTGGTCATCCACATGGAGGGGGCTGGCATCGCCGAAGAGGTTCAGAAATCGCTGGTAGACGTCTTCGCCGATCACGTACCGATTGCGGAACCTGGTTCCCAAGGTCAGGTCCTCGAACGCGAAGTCGCCACGCTTGTCTTGGTCCATCCAATGCTCCTTCTGGTCCCAGGGCGATGTGTTATCTTTTATATTTTCTACTAGTACGTCTTGTACCGCCATATTTACAGCCGCGGGAAACTGGCAGACAGCATCAACATGAGCAGCAAGCCCCCAGGGACTATTACGTTACAGCCGCCCGCCAATCCAACTCCCACACCCGAAGAACGGGGCGGGCTGGCCCGATTGAAGGACCTGGCGATGCGGCAGGACCCGCAGTTTTTCAGCCTGCTCCGCGACCAGACCCTGGCGGCCCGCGCCTGCGAGAGGGTTCTGCTGCTGTCGTCTGTGCGCAAGAGGGCGGCCCAGAAAGGTCTCGCGCTGCCACAGCAGCACATCCGCGTGGCCATCATCGGGGGCTATACGCCGTATCCTCTCAATGAGCTCATCGGACACTTTCTTTCCGCTGCTTCGCTCCCGGCTTCCTACAATGCGGAATTCCTGCTGGGCGATTACGACAATTACATTTCCGAAATTCTGGACGAATCCAGCCGGTTCTATGAGTTCAAACCGGAAGTGATTGTCTTCCTGCCATCGCACCGGCGTTGTCAGTACAGCGGCCATCTCTTTGACGCGCGCGACAAGCAGGAAGCCGAAGGAAGGAGCACCGCCAACCAGATCCTGGAACTCTGCCGAGTCGCCAACAGCCGCACTGGCGCGGAAGTCATTCTGACAAATTTCCCGCTGCCGGGGCGCTTCGATCCCGGTCCATACCGCACGCGCACGCTCGGTTCGGACTGGAGCTTTCGCAAGTTCGTCAACCTCGAGCTCGGCCTCAACGCACCTTCTTACGTGCATATCTGCGATGCGGAGTTTCTTTCTGCCCGGCGCGGTACGATTGAGGCCTGGGACGCGCGCGGCTGGTTTGAGAGCAAGCAACCCTACGGGCCGGACTTGCTGCTGGATGTGGCTCGCGAATCCGCCCACCTCGTCACGTCGCTTCGCCAGAGCCCCAAAAAAGTCGTGGTTCTGGACCTCGACAATACGCTGTGGGGCGGCGTCATCGGCGACGACGGGCTCGACGGCATTGAGATTGGCGACACTTCGCCGCGAGGAGAGGCGTTTAAGGCCTTTCAACAGTACCTGCTATCGTTGACGCATCGCGGGATTCTGCTCGCCGTATGCAGCAAGAACGATTACGACAAAGCTGTTGAGCCGTTTGAGAAGCATCCCGAAATGGTGCTTCGCATGAAGGATCTGGTTGCCTTCAAGGCCAACTGGCAGCCCAAATCGGAGAACATCCGGCAGATCGCCGACGAGCTGAATCTCGGCCTGGACAGCCTGGTTTTCATCGATGACAACCCGGCCGAGATCGAGATCGTAAGGCAGTTCGTCCCCGAGGTCGAAACGCTTCTCTTGAGCGAAGACCCTTCCGAGTATGTCGGCGCCTTGCAGGACACACGGTACTTTGAACCCAAAAGCGTCACAGCGGAAGACCTGGAGCGCGTCGGCCAATACAAACAGGAAGCGCAACGCCACGAGTTCCTTGCGTCCGTTACCGACATGGACGCCTACCTGGATTCGCTCGGCATGGCAGCAGTGATCCGGGAATTCCGCGCCATGGACGTGCCGCGGATTTCGCAACTGATCAACAAGAGCAACCAATTCAACCTCACCACGCGGCGCCGCACCGAAGCCCAGGTGCAGGCGGTCATGGCAGATCCCGCCTACTTCGGATTCACGGTCCGGCTCGCCGACCGGTTCGGCGATCATGGCTTGATCTCCGTGGTAATCGGCAAGGTGGCCGGCGATGAGGCGGAGGTCGACACCTGGCTGATGAGCTGCCGCGTCCTGAAGCGCCAGGTGGAAGAAGAGGTCCTGAACGAGTTTGTGCGCCTGGCCCGCATGCGTGACTGCTCCCGCATCAAGGGCGTGTACTTACCGTCCGCCAAGAATGGAATGGTACGGAACCACTATCCAGCTTTGGGTTTTACGCCTACACTGACAAGCGCAGATCGCCTGGAATTCGAGCTCCGGCCGCAGTTCTACACCCCTAAGCCGTCAAGAATCCGAATTGCCGAAAGAGCCTATGACACAGAGTGAAATTATTGCCCAGTTGCAGCCGATTTTCGACGACCTCTTCATGGACAAGGTGGAACTCACTCCGGAATTGACGGCAAATGACGTGGAGGAGTGGAATTCACTGCTTCAGATTTCGATCACACTGGCCGTGGAGAAGCACTTCGGCATCCGGTTCCGTGTCGGCGAGGTTGAAGCGACCAAGAGCGTGGGGGATTTTGCCGACTTGATCGCGCGCCGCGCGGTGGGCAGCTAGGGGGCCTATCGTCGAATGGCTCCCGCCTTTCCTTCCACCCGCCGCGCCGCCGCTTTTGGCGGGGCTCTCGTTTTCTTTCTCACCCTGCCGATGACGCTTCACTGGATCGGTGGAACGACGAAAGAACAGGCCTACCGCGGCATCTCCGAACGCGCCGGGGCTTTCGATTACATCCGCCGCCAGATCTTCGAACAGACGTCCGATCTGGATATCCTGTTCTGCGGCAGTTCGCTGCTCGGGGCCGCCGTCGATGTCCCATTCGTGGAGCGCGAGCTCAGCCGGGCCCTCGGGCGCAAAGCCTCCGTGGTTTCGGTCCGGCAGAGTTGGCAGGGTCCCGACCTGAACTACTACGTCGCACGGGATTTGATGGAACAACGTAAGGCGAAACTCCTGGTGATTGCCGCGCCAGCCTGGGTGCACCGTTCCAGCCAACCCCACGTACAACTATTCCGTGTAATCCGCTACGGCGATCATCCCGGCGCGCTGGACGGTCTGGCGGTGCGCAGCCGATTGGCTATTTACGCCGACTACGTTTTGGGATCCCCGCGCCACGCATTGAGCCTTCTGCGCCCCAATCTGATCGATTCTCAGGCCGGCTTGACGGCTGGGCACGTACCGCCTGGCGGGTACCGGGGGCGCCCTTTCGTCCGCCGGCAGGTGGTACTCCCGGCGATTCCGCCCGCCTCCCTGGTCTATTCCAGCGAGAGCCGCGACCTCTTTCGCTTTGATGGGCCGCCGCTGAACGCATACCAGCTCCACTTCCTCCTGAAGACCGCGGAGCTGGCGCGGCAGCATAGCGCGCTCCTTGTGATTCTGCACATGCCGTCTCCGTCAGAGCGCGGTTCAAATATCGTACCCGACCGCCAGTTGATGCCTGAGATGCTGCGCGCCGGGGCGGTTTTCGCCGGTGTACCATCGGCGCGCATGTTTGAGAACGTTCCCGACGCGCAATTCGAAGATTATTTTCAGGATGAGCACGTGAACCCCAACGGCTCGGAGCTGTTTACCGGGATCGTCACCCCCGCACTGATTCAACTCTATGAGCAATACTCGCAATCGCGTTAACCGGTTCGTCATCGCCTCCGTGATCGTGCTGTGCGTTATCGCCTGCACCTTCACATTTCTGCTGCCGGCCGATTCGCTGGTGGTGGATCTCATCTACCAAGGGTTCTGACGGATGGTTGCGCTGCTCCGGCTCTTCGTGCCCTTCGTGCTGTTCCCACTGGCTGCGGCGGCATCCTTCCGCCTGGCGCCGGCTTCCCTCAAGCTGAAGCTCTTCGCCCTCGTCAACGTCTTCGGCGTTCTGGGCCTTTGCATGTTGAGCTCTATGAGCGGGCTCTATTTATGGCAACTTAAAGCGCACCTCCAGGTCGCAGTCCCTGTATTCGTCCTCTACCTGCTGGTGGCCTTGCTGCACTACATTTTGATGCGGACCTGCGTTCACCGCGCCGGCTGGGTCCCCTGGGTGGCTTTTCTGTTTCCAATTGCGGTGATGTTGGCGATCAAGAATGTACCGGGCGTGGATGAGCCATTTCGGGCTCCCCTGGAATTCATCGGCAAGAAACACATCGCCGGATTCTTCGTCGGCATTTCATACATGGCCTTCCGGGTGAGCCACATGGTGCTCGAGGTCAGGAACGGAATCGTTCCGATGCCCACCCTCTGGGAGCACTTGAGCTTCAGCTTCTTTGTTCCCACCATGTCGGTCGGTCCCATCAGCCGCTACAGCGTCTTCCGGGAGTCCCTCTGCGCGCCGGACCGGCGGCAGACGCCATTCGGCCAGTCCCTGCTCCGAATCCTGGTGGGGGTCACTAAATACCTGTTCCTCGCCAGCATGATCGAACAGCTCTCTTATAAAGGTCTGCTGTTTGACAGCCACCCTCATCCGTGGATCGATCTGCCCGTTGCCGCCGTGGCCTTTTATATCTACCTGTACCTGAACTTCAGTGGATACTGCGACATGGCCATCGGTGCTGCCGGACTGCTCGGGATTCAGGTCGATGAGAATTTCGATGGTCCTTTCAGTGCCCGCAACATCCAGGAGTTCTGGACCAGATGGCACATCACGCTCTCGACCTATATGCGGGACACGGTTTTCGCGCCGCTCTCCAAAGCCCTGATTCGCAAGATGGGCCCGCGGGACGCACCGCACGCCATCGCGATTTCCATTTTCACGGTCTTTCTGGGCATAGGAGCGTGGCATGGCCTCACCTGGAGTTTTTTGATTTTTGGCGCCATCCATGGTATCGGCGTCGTGTCCTGCCACTATTACACGATCTGGCTCAAGAACCATCTCGGTAAGGCCGGTTATGCGGCCTACCACCGGAATCCATTCATCAAGGCGGCAGCCGTTACTGCGACCTTTCTGTTCGCCGCCGGCTCCTTGTTCTTTTTCGCCAACAGCCTTGAGGACGCACACCTGATCATGACCGGGCTGCGTTGACGCCGCGTTCTCCCATTGCGCTTCTGGGGTTCTCGTAAATTTTGAAGTACTAAGTAATCTAGTACTTACAGGTACTGGTGGAATTGCCCTAGAACCCCGCACCACGCCCATGGTCGGAGCCATACTGGATGAATTAAGTCCTTGAAAGTCAATGTGTTGAAAATCTGCTAAGCTGAAGAAGTGAAGATGTCGGTTCCGCGTCTCCGCATCGTCCAGATCGTTGAGACGCTCGCTCTAGGTGGTTTAGAGGTCATGGTACTGAACTTAGCGATCGCGCACCGGAAAGCCGGGCATTTTTCCGCGATCTATACGGTCTTCGAGCCCGGCGCGTTGGAGGCAGATGCGCTCGCTGCGGGGATCCCGGTGGTTTCATTCCACAAGAAAAAAGGCTTCAGCGCCAAGGCGATCATGCAGATCACGCAACGTCTTCGCGCTGACCGGGCACAGGTGGTACACACCCACAACTCCTCCATTCACCACTACGGCGCACTCGCTGGAAGCCTCGCTGGGGCCGCAGTTGTGAATACCCGCCACGGCTTCGCCCTGCATTCCTCCAGTCGGCAGGAGATCTACTTCAAGACCGTGTTGCCGCTGACGCGGGCCGTGGTATTCGTTTGTGAATCGGCCAGGTCCTATTTTGCGAACAGGGGCATCGCCCCCGACGGGAAAAGCTGGGTGATCGTAAATGGTATCCCGGTCGAAACCTTTCAGGCGTTTCGCGCTACTCCCGGAACCAGGAAGCCGAAGGTTCGCTTTGGCACCATAGGCCGCCTGGTAAAGGCCAAGGCGCACCACGATCTGGTGGAAGCATTCGGCATGATCGCCAGCGAATTGCCGGACGCAGAATTGGAGATTTGGGGTTACGGCGCCCTGCAGGGGGAACTGGAGAATCAGATTTCCGTTGAAAAGCTGGCGGACCGCGTTCACTATTGTGGGTTGGCGTCCAAACCGGGCGAGGTTCTCAGAAACCTTGACGTGTTCGTACTTTCCTCGATCAGCGAGGGTCTACCGTTAGTAGTGATGGAAGCTATGGCGGCGGGATTGCCGATCGTCTCCACGCGCGCCGGCGGCATTCCCGAGGTCGCGCATGGGCGGGGTGTGTGGCTTGCGGAACCCGGAAATCCGGCCAGCCTCGCCGCGGCCATGCGGAAAGCCGCCGCCAGCGACCTGGCGGCCGCCGGGCAGGCCGTCTATGAAACCGCCCGCCAGCACTTTGGTATCGAGATCGTGCAATCCTCTTATGAGGCTCTCTACCGGACCACGTTGGAGCGGGGCAGGGTCGGGCCGCTGGAGCTTACGATAGACTATGCCTCAACCGCGGGTCAGCATACTCATGCTGACGTATAGCCGGCCGCAATTGATCGGCCAGGCTGTTTCCAGCGTCTGTGCGCAGTCCTTTCAGGACTGGGAACTCATCATCGTACAGGATGGATCCAATCCGGACACTGACTGCCTCCTGCACGAGTGGCTGGCCAAAGAGACACGCATCCGCTACTGTGCCAGGGGAACGGTCGGCTCCATCGCGGAAGCCTCGAATTTCGGCCTGGCGCATGCCCGCGGTGAGTACGTTGCCATTCTGGATGACGACGACCATTGGAACCTTCCAGACAAACTGGCCCGCCAGGTCGACTTCCTCGATCGCAATCCGGAGTACGTCGCCTGTGGCGGTGGCTATATCGTGCTCGACCGGGATGGGCAACAACGCGGTGCGCTCTTCAAGCCGGAAACCGATCTTGCCATACGCGCCCGCGCCCTGCTGGCAAATCCCATCGTCAACTCCACGGCGGTTTTCCGTCGCGTCGTGAATGGCGAACCGGTCTTATACGACACTTCCATGCGCCAGTTTGCCGATTGGGATTTCTGGCTGACCATGGGAGCCAAGGGCAAGCTCTACAACTTTCCGTGTTACCTGGCGCATTACGCCCTGTGGGAAGGCGGCAGTTCCTTCCAAAACCAAAAGGCCAATGGCCGCGCGGCAATTCGCATCGTCCGCAAACATCGCCGCCACTACCAGGGGTACGCTCTCGCCTTAACCTTGGCATGGCTCTACTATCTTTACGCCTGTCTGCCCACCCTTTTCAGGCGCGCTTCTTATGGCGGACTTTCCGCTTTCAAGAAGGTCCTGGCGAGTTCCCGTGGAGCCTCGGGCTAACCAGGTGCTCCGCGCAACGGGACCACCCGTGGCGCGGCATCCTATGGGCGCGGGAAAGCTTTTGGGCCAGGTTCCTCGAGTTCCGGCGAGTCCGGGGGACGATCTAAGTTAGAGCGGAAGCGTCCCTGCTATTCTTAGATATAGTATCCGAGGTCTGAGTTTTTATGTGTGGCATAGCGGGGATCGCGGGCTCCGGGGATAGCACTGTCGCGCAGAACTGCGCGCGCCGGATGCTCGCGGCCTTAGCCCGGCGCGGTCCGGATGCCGAGGGACTCGAATCGTGGCCGGATGCCACACTGGCGCATCGGCGTCTCTCGATATTCGATTTGAGCGATGCCGGCCGCCAGCCTATGCTGACGCCCGACGGAGAGATCGGGATCGTGTTTAACGGCGCCGTCTACAACTTCCACGAGCTGAGATCGGAGCTCGAAGGCCGCGGGTGCCGTTTTCACACCGAGACGGATACGGAAGTTCTGCTCTACGGGTACCGCGAATGGGGCATTGACGCGCTCGTCGCCCGCATGCGCGGAATGTTCGCGATTGGTATCTGGGACAACCCTCGGCGAAAACTGTTCCTCTTCCGCGACCGTCTCGGCGTGAAGCCCCTGGTGTACTCCATGCGCAACGGAACGATCGCGTTCGCTTCCACCGTACGCGCGCTGCGGGCGGCCGGGATTGTCGAAGACATCGATCCGCAAGCGGTGGCGGAATTCCTGGAGTTTGGCTTCGTCACAGAACCGCGAACCATCTACGAGGGCGCGGCGAAATTGCCGGCGGCCTCGATTCTGGAATGGTCCGGCGGCCAGCCAACCGTCCGCGAGTACTGGCGGCCGCAGCCGGCGCGCGAGGCCGGCCCCACATTCAACGAAGCGGTGGAAGAGACCGAGCGGCTGCTGCTTCGCGCGGTTGAACTGCGGCTGTTCGCCGATGTTCCGGTAGGAGCGCTGTTGAGCGGCGGGGTGGATTCGAGCCTGGTTTGCTGGGCGATTCGGAAACTCGGCGGCGACGTGACGGCATTTACGGTCGGGACACCCGGCTACCCGGGCGATGAAACGGCGGATGCGGAAGCGACGGCGGAGACTCTCGGCATCAAGCATCGAGCCCTGACGGTGGCTCCCGAGGACTGTCCGGATGTGAATACCCTGGTCGCAGCCTTTCCCGAGCCATTCGCCGTCTCCTCGGCGTTGGGGCTGCTGCGAATCTCGCAGGTGATCAAGCCGCTGGTAACGGTGCTGCTGACTGGTGACGGAGGCGACGATGTGTTCCTCGGTTATCCCAGGCATTGGCACCTGTGGCTGGCCCAGAGAATCGGGGGAACCCTGCCCTTGAAGGCGGCCGCGTATTGGGCGAGAGTTCGCAACGGCATACCGCGGGTCGGTCCGCTACGGCGCGCCGCGCATCTTCTGGACTACGGCACGGGGGGGCTCGGCGCTTTCGCCGAAGCGCATGACGGGCTGCCCATGTACTGGCGCAATCACATCCTGGGGGAGCGGCTCGAGGCGTGCAACGTGCCGCATCGGCAGATGCCGCAGTCGCCCGGAGCCGGGCGGAGGGTGCTGTCCGAGTTTCTCGAATACGAGCGGCGGAACCGTTTTGTCGGTGAGTATCTGACGAAAGTGGATGGCGCGACGATGTATAGCGCGCTGGAGGCCCGCTCTCCTTTTCTGGACCAGGAGCTTTGGGATTTCGCCGCCTCGCTGCCGTTCGCAGTGCGCCTTCACGGGCGGCGGTCGAAGGCTGTGCTGCGCGAGATTGCACGGCGGAGAATCGGCGAGCGCGTGGCGCGGGGGCGAAAGCGTGGGTTCACGATTCCCGTGGAGCAATGGATGGCACATCAGTGGCGGGCGGCGGCGGAAGAGTGCTTCCGGAATTCGGCGCTCGAAAAGGACGGATGGATCCGATCGGAGCCGGTGCTGGAGCAACTGAAGTACGCTTCTCGAACCGGTTCGGCGCCGCACCAGATCTGGTATCTGTACGTCCTGGAGAGCTGGCTTCAATACGAACGCGCCGGGGCCCCGGCTTATGCATCGCATTGAGCGTATCGGCGGCGACCGGAAGCCGCGCATCGCGGTGGTCACGCCGCTGTTTCCCACGCGCGAACAGCCAAACATAGGTCAAGCCATTTATTGTACGGTACTCGGGCTGAAGCATTGGGCCGAGCTGCGCGTGTTCTCTCCGTTGCCCAGGTACCCGAATCGGCTGGGGCCCACCGGCGTCCTATATGTGCGGAAAGATTTGTCGCATCGCCCTCCGGAAGTGGACACGGAGTATTTCGAATATCCCGTCCTGCCGCGGGTCAGCCGCCCGTTCAACGGCTATGTTTGCGCCTGGCTGCTCACACCACGGCTCCGGGAGTGGAAACCCGACATGATACTCGCGTACTGGTTATATCCGGAAGGCTTCGCCGCCGTGCTCGCGGGTCGCAGGCTGGGCGTGCCGGTGGTGGTTGGGTCGCGAGGCTCGGACCTGCGGCGCATACGGGACCGGGCGACAGCCTATTTCACTCGCAGAACACTGCGCGAGGCCTCCGGCGTGCTCACCGTCAGCGAGGATCTTAGGCAACACGCGCTTCAAATGGGAGTGCCCGGAGATCGGGTGAAGACCATATTGAACGGTTGCGACGGCGACGTATTCAAGCTTTCCGACAAAGCTGCGGCGCGAGCGGAGCGCGGCATAGCCGCCGAGGCGCGCCTGGTGTTGTACGTCGGGCGGCTGGACCAGGGCAAGGGCCTTGAAGAGTTGCTCGGGGCGGCAGAACGGCTGCGCGATATGAAGGACCTGTTGTTCGTTTGCGTCGGTGAGGGAGTGTTGGATGGGGCACTACGGAAACGCGCGGCGGAGGCGGGCCTCGGCGGCCGCGTCTTGTTTCCGGGTTCAGTCAGCCGCTCTGACGTTGCCGAATGGATGGCGGCGTGCGACGTCTTCTGCCTGCCAAGTCACTCGGAGGGCTGCCCGAACGCGGTGTTGGAAGCGCTGGCCTGCGGCCGTCCCGTGGTCGCGACCGCGGTCGGAGGAATCCCCGAAGTAGTCAACGAGCGTTGCGGCATACTCGTTCCCGCGGCGGACACAGAACGGCTCGCCCGGGCTTTGCGCGATGCCCTCCATGCGCCGTGGGACAGCCAGGCCATCGCCCAGCACTTCTCCCGCAGTTGGGACGACGTTGCCGCCGATACATTCGACCTCTGCAGCGGCCTTCTGGGCCTTACGCGGGGATGAGAGAGCTTGCCGGGCGAATGGGTCCACTACCCAGGGGGGCGTTGCAGTGTGGCGGGTGAAGTGAACGATGAAATTGCCGCATTGTGCCAGATTGCCACCCACCGATTGCCCGGTCTTCCGTTCCACCGGAGCATAGTACCTACGTAACCTCGGGCCTGGCCCCGTGCGCCTTCTCAATGGTGACCTTTCGAACGAATTCGTTGGCGGTAGGGTGTTTGATTTGGAGCGGCGTTGCATTTGCTCAGCCTTATGCGGCGCCGGTCGATTCTGCTGGCTCTCAAGCCCCGGTCGCCACCTTTAATGAGGAACGAATCCTCGGCGTCATACCGGACTACCAGACGGTAACGGAAATCAACGGTGCGGGCACCGTTGCCCCGTTGACGCGCAAGCAAAAGTGGACGCTGGCGCTGAAAGAAACCGTCGACCCGTTTAATATTGGGAACGCGGCGCTGGGCGCCGGGTTCTCGCAGATAGGCAATCAAACCCCCAAGTACGGCGAAGGAGGGCCGGCTTTCGGCGAGCGTTTCGGCGCCGCGCTGGTCGATTTCGGCACGCAGAATCTCTTCAGCGCCGGCCTGCTCGCCACCCTGTTACACCAGGACCCGAGATATTTCCGCAAGGGGCCTGAAGCCAGGATTCCGGGACGCGTTCTCTATTCCATCAGCCGCCTCTTCGTGGCGCGGCAGGACTCCGGCCGGTCCGCGTTCAACGCTTCGGGCATTTTCGGCATGACGCTGGGGATCGCGGCTTCCAACCTGTACTATCCATCCGCCAGTGTTCGAGGCCGGGTCATGGCTGGTCGTTGCGAGACCAGCCTGTTCGGCGGCATCACAGGCAACCTGATGTCCGAATTCTGGCCCGATATTCAGAAGAAGTTCTTCCATCGAAAACCCAAGGTCTGACGACCGAACCCAGACGCGCCTGGCAACTCGCACCACAAGTAAAGAGGCGAGTTTGTACACTGCCATTTCGTGCGAACCCTACGAGCGGCTTACACTGAAGCTGCAAGGTGCGTATGAGCGTGCTGGAGTTTTCGGTGGTCGTATATGCGGTGTCCGCGGTCGCAGGTTTTCTGGGCTCGCTGACGGGGCTGGGCGGCGGAGTGGTGATCACGCCGGTGTTGACGCTGCTCCTCGGTGTGGACTTTCACTTTGCGATGGGGGCCACGCTGGTTTCGGTGATCGCGACCTCTTCGGGCGCCGCGGCTGCTTACGTGAAGGAGGGGTTCTCCAACATTCGCGTGGGCATGTTTCTGGAGATCGCGACCACGCTGGGGGCGGTGGCCGGCGCACATCTCACGGCGGTGGTCCCGACCTCGGCCCTGGCGGTGATCTTCGGCGGAGTCCTTCTCTATTCGGTGTGGCATACTCTTCAGAAACCATTCGACCCGAGCGGATCGGAACCCGACCCGCTGGCAACCCGCTTGAAGCTGGACGGCAGTTACCCGGGATCGGAAGGCAAGATTCGATATCACGTCCAGCGCGTGAAGGCGGGTTTCAGCCTGATGTTCGGAGCGGGCTTGCTGTCGGGGCTTTTGGGAATCGGCTCGGGGGCGATGAAGGTGATCGCCATGGACCAGGTGATGCGTATTCCGTTCAAGGTCTCGACCACCACGAGCAACTTCATGATCGGTGTGACGGCCGCGGCCAGCACGGGAGTCTATCTGAGCCATGGGTATATCGCTCCAGGCCTCGCGATGCCGGTAATGCTGGGGGTTCTCACCGGGTCGGTGGCCGGATCGAGGCAGTTGATGGGAACGGGGACGCGCGTGCTGCGGTGGGTGTTCGCGGGGGTGGTTGGCGTGATGGCCGCGGAAATGATCTATAACGGCATCTCGGGAGGGATGAAATGACCGACGAGCGGCTGGACCAGACGATCGGCAACCTGTTGCGTTGGGGTGTGGCTTTGGCGGCGGCCGTGGTGCTGGCGGGGGGCGTGTGGTATCTGGCGGTGAGCGGGGGTGCGGCGGCCGACTATCGTCTTTTTCACGGCGGCTTTCAGGGATTTCGGCGACTGGCGGCGCTGCCGGGTCCGCAGGTGGTGATCCTGATCGGCCTGCTGATTCTGATTGCGACGCCAGTAGCTCGCGTGGTGTTTTCGCTGGCGGCCTTTGCCCTCGAAGGGGACCGGGTGTATATGGGGATTACGGCGGTAGTGCTGGCCGTGCTGGTGTACGGCATTGGGTATGGCTGGTGGTGAGGGGCGCGGGCGCACGACCTGTAAGTGACGGGACGGTGAAAACGGGCCGATTTGGAGCCTCAGGCTCAGGGAGCGGTCGGATGGGCGCGCGCCGCCATCCGCTCTATGGGATAGTGTTTCTTATGCCTGTCACACTGAAGAATCAGGTTGTGCTTGTCGTAGGAGCCTCCAGTGGAATCGGCCGCGAAACGGCCGTATTGTTTGCCCGGGAGGGAGCCCGGGTCATGGCTGCGGCGCGCCGCGAGAATCGCTTGCGGGACCTCCAGTCCTCTCTCGCTCAGGAGGGCTTCGCCATTCAGATCTCTTCCGCGGACGCCTCAGACGTCTCCGCGATGGAGGCTCTCGCCCAAAAGACCCGCTCCCTTTTAGGAGAGATCGACATCCTGGTTTATGCCGCGGGCACCAACATTCCCGATCGCACCATGAAGCACCTCAACGCCCCTCATTGGGACATGATGATTGACGTCAACCTGAATGGCGCCTTCTACATCACGCGTGCGGTGCTGCCGGCCATGCGGGAGAGAGGATCCGGGCACCTGATCTACATCGCTTCGATCTCGGGCCAGACGCCCGACGTTTCGGGCGCCGCCTACCAGGCTTCCAAGCGCGGCATGCTCGGCCTGGCCCACGCCATTCGCGTGGAAGAGAAAGAGAATGGAATCCGCACCAGCGTGGTGTGCCCGGGCCTGGTGGACACGGAGATTCTGGAAAAGCGTCCCGTAAAGCCCCCACCCGAGATGCTGGCCAAGGCGCTGCGCCCGGAGGACGTCGCCGAAGCGGTGCTGTTCGTGGCGAAGGTGCCGCCCCGCGCCGCCGTTCCCGAGATGGCCATCGTGCCGACCTACATCTGAACAGGGTCATCCGCCACTATCGCAGCGAAATCGTCTTGCCGGTGCGAACCGATTCGCGCGCGGCGTCCAGAATCTCGATCACGATCACGTTATTCTCGAGCGAGCTCAACCCTGAAGGCTTAAACTTCCCGCGAGCCACGCCGGTCAGGTACGAAATGGAATCCCGTTCCGCGGGCGGCAACTCGGTGGGCGTGCGCGTCTCCTCGGCGGTCCGATCGCCCGCCAGGTGCACCTTCAACCCGTTCCCGCCGGTGGCGATGGCATACGCGCGCTCCCCGTAAACCTCCAGGTCTTTGCGCGAGAAGGGCCAGTTCCACGAGGCCTGAATGATGCCTTGCGCCTTGGGATACTCCACCAGGATGGTGGCTTCATCGTCCACGCGGGGATAGATATCGGGCTTATTGGTTTGCGCGAGGGCCGTGACCTTCAGCGGCCGCTGATTGTCCATCAGCCACGTCATGAGGTTCGCGCCATAGCAGCCGAAATCGAACAGGGCGCCGGCGCCATTTTTGACCGGATCGGTCAGCCACGCCAGGAACTCCGGCTGCACATGGATCTCCTTGGGGCCCTGGTGGCCGTCCATGGCCACCATCTTGCGAATCTCGCCGCCGGCCTTCTGCTCCTTCATGAGCTTCCAGATCTCGGCGTGGCTGCGGTACCAGGTGGTCTCGTAGTTTACGATTACCGGAATGCCGCCGCGCGCCGCCGCCTGCTGAATCGCGCGGGCCTGTCTCATATCCACCGCCAGCGGCTTCTCCATCATGACTGGGATATGGCGCAGCGCGCAGGCTTCCACTACCATGGCGTGGTCGAACGTACTGGTGAAGGTGGCGACCGCTTCCGGCTTCACGGTGTCCAGCATTTTGCCGAGGTCGGTGAACAGGATATCGGGGGAAAACCCATTCGGCTGCCGCTGGGCGTACCCGGTCCCCAGCGTACGATCGGGATCGAAGACCCCCACGAGTTGGAGGTCCTTCCGCCGCAGGGCGCTGCCCAGAAATCCCGAGACGTGTCCGTGAGCGAGCCCGGCGATGGCGAGCCGCAGTGGTTTCTCCTGGCCGCTATCCGGCGATTGCGCGGCGGCGAGCAGCGGGAGAGCAATCCAGAGGCAGATGAATGTGCGGGTCATAATATTTCCTTGCATCATATCCCCATTCGCTCTACCCCATCTTCCACTAGAGCGTCTTCTCTAGTGCGGTATCGACCAAATGACTGGGCAGGCGGAACCGCCTGCCCCACCTAACAGGCTGTCTGGCCTGTCAATGGCCAATAGCATGCCGCACGCCCGGCGCGTCCAGACCATTTCGTGGGTCACTACACTATCTGCCAAACCGTTTCTTAGGTCGATCGTCTAGTGGGGTATAATGGCCCCTATGGCGAAAAGAACCAATCCACCGTTCCAGGGCGAGATGCTCCAGGGTACGCTCGACATGCTGGTGCTGCAGACCTTGGTGCTCGGACCTGCTCACGGCCACACCATCGCCCATGTGATCGAACACGGGTCCGGCGATTTCCTCCAGGTGGAGCACGGCTCTCTGTATCCGGCTCTGCATCGGCTCGAAGATCGCGGATGGATCGCGTCGTTCTGGGGCACTTCGGAAAACAATCGCAAGGCCAGGTACTACCGGCTCACGCCCTCCGGCAGGAAACAGTTAGACGAGCAGACCGGCCGCTGGGAGCAACTGGTGGGTGCCATCGCCCGGCTCCTGCATCCGGTTTCGGAGTAGCCTTGGGGCGGAATCGCGAATGGGATTGACTCGCTTCTTCCGCCGGTCGCACTGGGACGCCGAGCGCGCCGCGGAAATCGAAGCCTACATTGACATCGAAACTGACGACAATATCGCCCGCAGGATGCCGGCGAAAGAGGCGCAGCGCAAAATCGGCAACGTGACGCGCGTCCGGGAGAAGATCTATCACATGAACAGCATCGCGTTTCTGGAAACCTGCGGCCGGGACGCGATCTACGGCCTGAGTATGCTGCGCAAGAACCCCGGCTTCACGACCGTCGCCGTGGTATCCCTGGCCTTGGGCATCGGAGCCAACACCGCCATCTTCAGCCTGGTGGACACGCTGCTGATTCGGTCGCTGCCGGCACCGCATCCCGAGGAAACAGACCTATCCGTACCCGGGTAGCACACCAGGCGGGTATCTGGAAGTGCGCGTCGCGAGCGATCGAGCGGGCATGATCGCCGCGGTTCGTCGCGAAGCGCTTCGGATGGATACCCCGGACCAGGAGCGAGATCGAAATCGTGGGAGTGGTGAACGACATGAAATGGAACAGCCTCCGGGGTGCCGCGCCACCGTTCGTCTACGTCTCGTCCAGCTTGGCATCCTTCCCACCGGCGCCGAGGGTAGACGGCAGTCTGCGGCAGGAACGCCTGCTGGCGAAACTCTCCGGCTTCTTTGGTGCGATCGGCCTGCTGCTGGCGGCCGTGGGACTGTACGGGCTCATGTCGTACACTGTCTCCCGGCGCACCAGTGAAATCGGCATCCGCATGGCGCTGGGCGCGCGGCCGGGCGATCTGATTCGGATGGTGTTGGGGGAGACGGCTTTGCTCGTGGTGCTCGGAGTGGCCACCGGAACCGCTGTTGCGATGGCCGTCATGCGCCTGATTGAGAACTTCCTGTTCGGCGTGAAGCGAACCGATCCCGCGATGACGGCCATCGCGGCGCTGATGTTGATGGGCGTCGCCCTGGTGGCTGCGTGGCTCCCCGCGCTGCGGGCCTCGCGCGTGGCCCCCATGGCTGCGCTCCGTAACCTGTGACACGGGCATCCTTGCCTTTGTTGGTATGAGTTGCCCCTCGCGAAAGCAGTAGAATGGAGGTATCCATTCCCTCCCCCGGGCGATATGCAGGCACGAATGCCTGTGAATCCTGAGGAGCCGGCTTAACGATGTCCTTCGTCCACCTGCACTGCCATACCGATTATTCGCTGCTCGACGGCGCTTGCGATATCGACCAGTTGATGAAGATCGTGGTCGAACAGAAGATGCCCGCGGTGGCCATGACCGATCACGGGAACCTGTTCGGGGCCGTGAAGTTCTATAACGCGGCCAAGGCGGCGGGGGTTCATCCGGTCATAGGGTGCGAGATGTACGTTTCCCAGCAGGGGCACAAGACGCGCTCCGACAGCGACCGGTACAACCACCTGGTGCTGCTGTGCGAGAACCAGGAAGGCTACCGCAACCTGATCAGGCTGGTTTCGACGGCCTACCTGGACGGCTTCTATTACAAGCCGCGCGTGGATCTGGATCTGCTGGCCAGCCACTCCAAAGGGCTGATCGGCATGTCGACGTGCCTGCGCGGGCACATTCCGGAGACCGTCCTTTCCGGCAAATACGACGAGGCGCGGCGGCAGGCCCACACCTACGCGGACATCTTCGGGAAGAACAATTTCTTCCTCGAAGTGCAGGACCATCACCTGGAACAGGACAAGCGGCTGACGCCTGAACTGAACCGGCTCTCCCACGATACGGGACTGCCGCTGGTGGCCACCAACGATTCGCACTATCTACGGAAAGAGGACGCGCGCGCGCACGAGATCCTGTTGTGCATCCAGACCGGCAAGGGGATGAACGACCCCAACCGGATGCGCTGGAGCACGCCGGACTTCTATTTGAAGTCGCGCGACGAAATGATGGAGCTGTTCGGCGAACTGGAGGACGCGCTGGACCGGACGTGGGAGATCGCGCAGCGGTGCAACGTCAAGCTCGAAAAGGTGAAAGAGCCGTTTCCGAAATTCGACGTTCCCGAAGGGCACTCCACCGATACGTATTTCGAATTCGTCGCGCGGCAGGGCTTCGAGAAGCGGCGGCCGCGGCTGGAAGCTCTCCGTTCCAAGGGCGGGTTGAAGCACGACCTGGCGGAATACGCGGAGCGCCTGGACCGCGAAATCCAGATGATCCAGAAGATGAAGTTCTCCGGCTATTTTCTGATCGTCTGGGATTTCATCCGGTATGCCAAGGCGCAGGGAATCCCGGTGGGGCCGGGGCGCGGGTCGGCCGCGGGAAGCCTGGTGGGGTATGCCATGGCGATCACCGATATCGACCCGCTACAGTACGGGCTGCTGTTTGAGCGCTTCCTCAACCCGGAACGCGTGAGCATGCCCGATATCGACGTGGACTTCTGCATGAACCGGCGCGGCGAGGTGATCCAATACGTCACCGAGAAGTACGGCCGCGAGCAGGTGGCGCAGATCATCACGTTCAACACCCTGCAGGCGCGCGCGGCCATCAAGGACGTCGGCCGCGTGCTGGAGATCCCGTTCGCGGACGTGGAGCGCATCACCAAGATGGTGCCCAACGTTCTGAACATTTCGCTCACGGAGGCCATGCAGCAGGAGCCGGGCTTCGCGGAGGCAGCCAAAAAGGATCCGCGCGTGGACGATGTGTTGAAGGTCGCGCTGCGGCTGGAGGGGCTGGCGCGCAACTGTTCGGTGCATGCGGCCGGCGTGGTGATCTCGCCTCAGCCGCTGAAGGAACTGGTCCCGCTGTACAAGACCAACCGCGACGAAATTGTGACGCAGTTCGACATGAACGGGCTCGACAAGCTGTCGCTGCTCAAGATGGATTTCCTGGGGCTCACGACCTTGACGCTGATCCAGGATGCGTTGCGGCTGATCCAGAAGCGGCACGGTGTGGACCTGGTGCCGGAGGATCTGCCGCTCGACGACAAGCCGACCTATGAGATCTTTTCGAAGGGCTTTACCAGCGGCGTGTTCCAGTTCGAATCGAGCGGGATGCGCGACATCCTCCGCCGCTACCAGCCGAGCCGTCTGGAGGATTTGACGGCGTTGAACGCGCTGTACCGGCCGGGTCCGATTCAGGGCGGCATGGTGGATGATTTCATCGAGCGCAAGTGGGGGCGGCGCGCCGTGCAGTACGATCTTCCGGAGCTGAAGGAGTTGCTGGAGGAGACTTACGGCGTCATCGTCTATCAGGAGCAGGTGATGCAGATCTCCAACCGCATCGCCGGTTATTCGCTGGGCGAGGCGGACCTGCTGCGCCGCGCCATGGGCAAAAAGAAGCTGGAGGAGATGGTCCTGCATCGCGAGCGTTTCGTGAAGGGCGCCATGGAGCGCGGGTTCCCCCAGAAGAAGGTCGAGAAGATTTTCGATTTGATGGAGCAGTTCGCGGGATACGGCTTCAACAAGTCGCACTCGGCGGCGTATGCCTACCTGGCGTTCGTGACGGCGTACCTGAAGGCGCACTATCCCGTCGATTTCATGGCGGCGCTCCTGACCTCGGAAACCGGCAACACGGCGAAAGTGGTGAAGTACATCAACGAGTGCCGCGACATGGGGATCACCATTCTGCCGCCGGATGTGGACCATTCGGACTGGAGCTTCACGCCCGATGGGCAGGCCATTCGCTTCGGGCTGGGAGCCGTGAAGAACGTGGGGCAATCGGCGGTGGAGGCCATCGGACGGGCGCGCGCGGAGGTGAGCCGCTTCGGGTCGTTGCACACCTTCTGCGAGAAGGTGGATTTCGGTGCGGTGAACCGGCGGATGATCGAGAGCCTGATCCGCGCGGGAGCCATGGATGCTCTGGAGGGGACGCGCTCGCAGAAGATGGCCGCGGTGGAAGGCGCGATGGAGGCCGGACAGCGGGTCTGGCGCGATCGCGAATCGGGCCAGGTGGGTCTTTTCGGCGAGATGATGGCCGCCGGGGAGACGCACTCGATGCCGCTGCCCAACGTGCCGGATTGGACGGACAAAGAGAAGCTGGCGGGCGAAAAGGAACTGTTGGGCTTCTGGGTGACTGGGCATCCGTTGGACCGGTACTCGGAGAAGGTGGCGGAGTTGGCGTCGCACGACACGTCGAGCCTGGAGGGGCTGGCGAAAGGCGTAGAGGTGAAGCTGTGCGGCGTCCTCGCGGGCATCACGCGGAAGCGCAATAAAGAGGGAAAGCCCTGGGCGGCCATGACCCTGGAAGACCGCAGCGGGTCGGCGGAGGCCCTGGTATTCGCCAACAGCTACGAGCGTCTGGCGCCGCTGGTGGTGGAAGACCAGGCCGTTCTGGTGACGGGCCTGGTGCTGCCGGAAGAGAACTCGCAGCCCAAGCTTTCGGTGCAGGATATCGTGCCGCTGGACAATGCACGAGTGGATTTGCCGTCGGTCATTTCGATTCGCGTATGGCTGGGAAGGAACGGCAGCGTGGACCGGGCACAGGCGTTGTGTGAGTTGTTCCGCAGGAAACCGGGGGAGACCGCCGTGCGTTTACGCCTGGAGGTTCCTCGGGATTTTTCCGTATTGCTGGACGTGCCGGCGAAAGTACGGCCGGACAAGGAATTCAGGGCAGCGGCTGAGGCGATCTGCGGCGGCGAGTGCATCGAGCGGGTGGCGGGGTAAGAAGGCGCTACTTTCCGGCACAGAATTCGGTTTTTCAGCGCTGCAACCGCTCGCTGAGAAGCTGTGAAAGGAATCGCCCGCAAGCGGGCGTTGGCAGGCGGAAGCGCCTGATGAGCGGCGACTATCTCAGCGCCACGACCTTCCCGCCTTGCTCTTTGCTTCTTTGCGCGGCATCCATGAACGCAAACATCTCCAGTGTCTCTTCATTGGGCACCGGCGGTTTCCCCGTCTGGAAGAACTTCACGATCTCCGCCACCAGCGGGCGATAGTCGGTCGCGGCGGCGGCTTTGGGGTGGCTCTCCACCACCTCCTTGGCCCGGTAGACCACCGCGCCGTAGTCGCTATAGGGCCGGATCGCCCGCACGGTGCCGATGCGCCCGTCCTTCCATCGCCCCACCACGACCTCGGCATCGGTGCCCGAGATCCGTGTCACCGTCTCGCAGCCGGGGCCCATCAAGGTATACAGCACCTCGATGGGATGGACCGCATACCAGGAGAGGTCCAGGTAGTGGTGCGGTTCCATCGGTCCAGGACCCCAGGTGCTCACGCCGGTGACATCGGGAAACTTCATGGACGCTCCGATGGCGCCGAAGCGCAGGCTCGACGAGCTGAACCACGCCACCCCCGCCTCCTTCGCGAGACGCGCGATCTCCCGCGCATCTTCGAGCGTAGCGGCCAGTGGCTTATCGATGAACAGTAGCTTGTGCGCGGCTATCACCGGCCGCGCCTGCGCCAGGTGGACCCGGCCATCGATGCTGCTCAACAGCACGCCATCCACCTTCGAGAGCAGTGTCGAAATGTCCGGAACAATCTCCACGCCCCACATCGACCGGACCTCCTCGGCGTAGCGGTCCACTCGCCCGGCGCTCCCTTCGATATCCGCGCTGCCGCCTTTGAACGCCGCCACCACACGCGCGCCCGCGATGTGATCGGGTTGACTGGCGTCCTCGTTCAGCAATTTGGTGAAAGCGGGGACGTGCGAGGTGTCGGTCCCGATGACGCCCAACCGAAAGTCCGCGGACCAGGCGGACAGCGCCGCCGCCACCAGAAGGAACAGGAGTCGTTTCACGTATGCATTGTACACTGAGGTCGTGGGGCAGGCTTCAGCCTGCCAATCCCCAGACCGCCGATGTGACCCGGCAGCAGAGGCTGCCTGCGCTACCATGGACCTCACCACGCCGCTCACCTATATAAAAGGAGTCGGCCCGGCGCGCGCGGCCATGCTGGGAGCCAAGGGCCTGGTCACGGTAGAAGACCTGCTCGGCTACGTCCCGTTCCGCTATGAGGACCGCAGCAATGTGAAGACCATCGCCCAACTGGCGCCTGGCGAGATGGCGACAGTCATCGCGGAAGTGCGCGCCGCCAAGCTCTCCGGATTCCGGCGGCGCAACCTGGGCCTGTTCGAAGCGCGCTTTACCGATGCTTCGCGCGCCATCCTGGTGGGCAAGTGGTTCCACGGCGGCTACCTCGCCAACGTTCTCGGCGACGGCATGAAGGTGGCGCTCTACGGCAAGGTGGAATTCGACAGTTATGCCGGAGATCTCACCATGCTGCACCCCGAATTCGAGATTCTCTCGGGCGACGACGATGACGGCGAAGCTTCGCTCCACGTGGGCCGCCTGGTGCCCATCTACGAAGCCGTGTCCAAGCTCACCACCCGCGTGCTGCGGGTCTTGACGCACCGCGTGTTCGAATCACTCCCGCCCGAGGAAGACTTCCTCCCGCAATATCTGCGCGACCGCCTTAAGATGCCGGACCGCTGGACCGCCATCCGCCAAACCCACTTCCCTCCGCCCGATACCGACCTCCGCCTGCTGAACGCCTTTCGCTCGCCCGCGCAGTTCCGCCTGATCTTCGAGGAGTTCTTCTGGCTGGAGTGCGGCGTGGCCCTGAAGCGCAGCAAGGCGCGCACGCTGCCCGGCATCGCATTCGAGCTCAACGACCGCGTGCGCGAGCAGATCAAGGCGATGCTTCCGTTCAAACCCACCGACGCGCAGAAGCGCGTGCTCAGGGAAATTGCCGAGGACATGAAAGAGCCGCGGCCCATGAACCGCCTGCTGCAGGGCGATGTGGGTAGCGGCAAGACCATCGTGGCCGCCGAGGCCGCGGTCATCGCCATCGAGAACGGATACCAGGTGGCGATCCTCGCCCCCACCGAAATCCTGGCCACGCAACACGGCCTGTACTTCAAACAGATCCTCTCCAAGCTCGGCTATGTCACGCTGCTGCTCACCGGTTCGTTCACCGGCCGCGAAAAGGCGCAGCTCAAGAAACTGGTGGCCGAGGGCCTGGCGCACGTGGTGATCGGCACCCACGCATTGCTCGAGAAGGACGTGGAATTCAAACGGCTGGGGCTCGCCATCGTCGATGAGCAGCACCGCTTTGGCGTTCTCCAGCGCCTCGGACTGGTGCAGAAGGGCGTCCACCCGGACGTGCTGGTCATGACCGCAACCCCCATCCCCCGCACCCTCGCCATGACGCTCTACGGCGATCTGGACGTCTCCATCATCGACCAGTTGCCGCCGGGACGGAAGCCCATCAAGACCAAGCACTATACCGCCGACCGCATCGAGCAGGCCTACAGCTTCCTGAAGAGCCAGATCGATGAAGGCCGCCAGGCGTACGTGGTCTACCCGGTGATCGAGGAATCCGAGACCCAGGCGGTGAAGGCCGCGCAGAAGATGTACGAGCATCTCTCGCAGGAGGTTTTTCCGCAAATCCCGGTGGGCCTGATGCATGGCCGGCTGGGCGCCGATGAGAAGGAAGCGGTGATGCAGCGCTTCAAGGACGGCGCGATCCAGATTCTGGTCTCCACCACCGTGATCGAGGTGGGCGTGGATGTGCCCAACGCCACCGTGATGGTAGTGGAGCAGGCCGAGCGCTTCGGCCTCGCTCAAATGCACCAGCTCCGCGGGCGTGTGGGGCGGGGCGCGGCCCAGAGCTACTGCATCCTGGTGACCGAAAAAATGAACGATGCCGCGCGCGAGCGCATACGCACGCTGGTGGAATCCACCGACGGCTTCTACATTTCCGAAATGGATCTGAAGCTGCGCGGTCCCGGCGAATTCTTCGGGACCAAGCAGTCCGGCCTGCCCTCGCTGCGCGTGGCCAATATCCTGCGCGACGGCGAAATCCTGGATGTGGCGCGGCGCGACGCGGTGGATTTCATCGCGCACCCGCCCTCGGAGGCCGAGCTCCGCCGCGCCGTTGGCTACATTCGCGATCACTGGCAGCGTCGCTACGGACTGGTGACGGTGGGCTAATGCGGGTGATCGCCGGAGAGTTCCGTTCGCGCAAACTGGCGAGCATCCCCGGAAATGCCACGCGGCCCACACCCGACCGGCTGCGGGAGACGCTGTTCGATATCCTGACCCCGCGCATCGAAGGAGCGACCTTCCTGGATGCGTACGCCGGGACTGGCGCGGTGGGGATCGAAGCCTTGAGCCGCGGCGCGCGCCACGCGTTTTTTCTGGAGAAGAACCGGGCGGCGCTGGAGACCATCCGCCAGAACGTGGCGGCGCTGAAGCTGGAGCCACGCGCCACGGTGGTCGCCGGCCCGGTGTTGCTGACGATCGCGCGGTACCGCGTCGGTATCGTATTCTTGGACCCGCCCTACGATTCGGAACGCGAATACGCGGCCGTGCTGGAGGCGCTCTCCGCCACGCCGCCGGAGCTGACCGTGGTGCAGCACTCCGTGCGGCTGGGTCTTCCGGAGGAACAAGGGGCGCTGCGGCGGACGCGCATGGTGAAGCAGGGCGACAACGCACTGAGCTTTTACATGGCGTAACGACCGAAGAGGATTGTCAGTCTAGCGCCGAGCTGCAAAGGCTTTGCGGAAGGCGTCTCAATAGTCTCGAAGCTAACGGTAGGTCATGCTCCACCTCCTCGAAATGTGACCGTCAAATGTGCCGGAGCACAGCGCTTTCTGCAAAGTGACTCTGCGTATGCGCCATCGCCTCCTCCTTCCAGAGCCGTCCCCAGATCTGTCGCCGGGCGGGGCGGGGTTGCGGACGCGCCCCCGCTGGCGGGGCCGGAGCCGGGGGAAGCCGGAAGCTTGTCTGGACCCCGTGGCGCCGATGCGTTCCTCAATGGTCCGCCGATGCTTTTCCTAATAGCGGCCCAGCCCAATCTTGCTCGCCGCCGCGCGAGGGTAAACCCGGCAGTCCAGAGCCTCGTGGCGCTCGTGCGTCGCGCTACCGGGGATCGCGGACCAATTTCCGCAGGACTTCCGAATTCTATGGCTTCGCTGTGGAATATGCCGCGGTCTTGGCGGACAATATAGGGAAGGTCATGGTGATGACGCTGGACACACTGCGGGTGGACAAAAGAGCTGAGATCCTGCGCCTTGCGGAGTTGCATGGTTGCCGTAATGTCCGCGTGTTCGGCTCCGTCGCTTCGGGCGAAAGCAAGCCCGGAAGCGATGTCGATTTCCTTGTGGACCTGGAGAAAGGCCGCGGACTGCTCGACATGGGTGGCTTCCTCTCGGATCTCCAGGACTTACTGGGCGTTGAGGTGGACCTGGTCGAATCTGGCAGTATCCATCCCTACATCCGGGACCGTGTCCTTGCCGAGGCCACGCCTCTGTAGCCAGTCATGCCGGCCAAGGACCCGCTCGTTTACATTATGCACATCCGCGACTCTTGCCGTCGTATCGCGGAGTACACGATTACCGGTGGCGACAACTGGACTTCCCAGCCCCTGATTATGGACGCCGTATGCCGCAACATCACAATCATCGGCGAAGCTGCCCGCAAACTGGATGATTCATTTCACCGGGCGCACCCGGAGATTCCATGGTCGGGGATCATCGGTGCCCGGAACATCGTCATGCACGCCTACGAGTTCCTCAGGCCGGAGCTAATAAGGGAAATGGCTGAAGAGGACGTGCCGGAATTGCTCGCCCATTGCCTTCGCCTGTTGGGTGAAGAGTGACCCCTACGGCGACGCGGCCAAGTCAAATCGTTGAGGAACGAGAACGAGCCTCCATCATCCTTTCATCAATTGCCGCCATGGACCACTTGTGAAGCCCTCCAAGATCATGCGACCCCCATTCCCCGCACCCTCGCCATGACGCTCTACGGCGATCTGGACGTCTCCATCATTGACCAGTTGCCGCCGGGCCTGGCGGAACCGCCCGCCCCACCCACACTCCAAAGCGGTACAATGCTGGCAGGGGGTAGGCTGTCCGATGAGAACTCTCGTCGTAGTTGCCATGGTGTTGCCGATGTCCGCGGGGCTGTTCGCACAAAATCGCGGTGGCTTCATGAACTCCGGAAACATCACTCGAAACATTCCCATTCCCAACGCTGTTACGAGTCTGGGCTTTCAGGGACGGGTGAACACGGGCAGAGGAACGGTTCGCGGATTTGGCCGCCAAACCCCAGTCTTCTGGTATGGCTATCCGGTTTACGTCGGCGGCTTCTACGATAATTACTACGGGAATTCCTACGCGGGCTACGGGGGCCAACCGGCCCTTCCGGCGCAAGGACAAGAGCAGCCCAACGTCACGGTGATCTACCCACCCCAGCAGACGCCTGTAATCATCAACCAGTTCGGACCCGGTGACGGCCAAGGCCAGTACGCCACCAGGGCGCAACCGCAGGGCACCTACCCGATGCCGCCACCGGTCCCTCAAGCCGAACAGCCGGCCTCGGCTGCCGAAGCCTCACATTACCTGATCGCCTTCAAGGACCACAGCATTTACTCGGCCGTGGCCTATTGGGTGGATGGCGACACGCTGCACTACTTCACCACCGGGAGTACCCACAACCAGGCATCCGTCTCGCTGGTCGATCGTGAATTGACGGCGCGGCTGAATCGGGAATCGGGAGTCGAGGTCAAGCTGCCGCCCGTCAAATGAGCGGCGCGTCTACTCCCATTCGATAGTGCCCGGCGGCTTGTGCGTAAGGTCGTAAAAGACGCCGGCGATCCCTTCCACCTGCAAAATCCCGGCGCTGAGCTGTTCGAGGAGAGGGCTTTCCATCAGGACCGATTGGGCGGTCATGCCATCGACGGAATCGACCGGCCGCAGAACCACGGAGTCTGGCGCGCCGGCCGTCCCGAGCGGGATGAGGATCACCGGAAACTGCCAGACGCGGCGATCGTAGTCGTTGTCGTGGCACACCCGGCGCACGATGGCGTCGGCACACCGCAGCCGGGCGACTCGCACGGGAGTCATGGAACAGGCACGCACCAGCATTTCGGAAAGGGGAGCCTTCAATTGCACGGGCGCGATCACGCGATTGACGCCAGACAGGCGATTGATCAGGGCGGTGGCGCGCGCATGGTCCAGCGAATCGATCGCCAGAACCGGAGCGTAGCTGCGCGAGTCGCCCTGCACGCCCACCGAGTGCACCGGGATAATGCTGCCTTCCGGGGTGGCGCGCACTGGCGCGTCGAAATCGGAGCAGAGGCAGCGAATGGCCAGGCCCGGGCCAGGGAACGGATGGCGGTCCAACAACTGCGCGGGCAGGCCAAGCTCGCGGCCGATCTCGCGCACCTCATCCTTATAGAAGGACCTGAGCGGCTCCACGATTCTTCCGCACTCCATGAGTTTCTGGATACCGGCGACGCGGTTGTGATGCGTCTTGATGACCGCCGCTTTGTCATTGCCGCCCGACTCGATGGTGTCGGGGTAGATGGTGCCCTGGCCGAGAATCCAGTTTTCGTCCAGCAGACGGCGCGATTCGATCACGCGCTCCTGCACGCGCACGAATTCCTCGCCGATGATGTGGCGCTTCTGTTCGGGATCGGTGACGCCCGCCAGTGCGCCGAGAAACTGTTCTTCGGCATGCTCAATCGCGAGGCCGGGCATCTGGCGGACCAGGTCGGTTTCGCCCTCGCGCATCAGGCCGGTATCGACGTAGACTCCCCGCACGCGGTCCTGGCCTAGCGCGCGTGTCGAGAGGGTAAACGCGACCGTGGAATCCACGCCGCCACTGACGAAGAAGAAGACGCTGCGCTGGCCCACGCAGTCGCGGATCTCCTGTTCGATCAGGGGGACGCGATGGCGCGGGTCCCAATCCTTCTGGCAACCGCAGACGCGAAAGACGAAGTTGGAGAGAAACTCCAGGCCGCGGACCGTATGGACCACCTCGGGATGAAACTGCAGGCCGTAGAGCCTTCGCTGGGGGGCGGCGATGGCGGCCACCGCGCAGGTCTCGGTACGCCCGACGACGGCAAACCCTTCGGGGACGGCGTCCACCACGTCGCGATGACTCATCCAGATCTGCTGGCGGCCGGAGAGGCCGGCGAACAGGGGATCGGTGGTGTCGTCGAGATCCAGGGTGGCGAGGCCGTACTCGCCTTTTTCGCCCGGGCGCACCTGGCCGCCCAGCGCGTGCGCCATCAACTGCTGGCCGTAACAGATGCCCAGCACAGGCTGGCCGCGAGCGAAGATGGCCGGATCGACCGTGGGGCTGCCGGGATCATAAACGCTGCTGGGCCCGCCGGAGATGACGATGCCTTTGGCGAAGGCGATTTCAGCGGCGGGGGTCTCGCTGGGGAACACCGCCGCGTAGACGCCGAGGTCGCGGACTTTTCGAGCTTCCAGATGACAATACTGGCCGCCCGCATCCAGGATGACGATCTGGGGGGTGGGGTTCAAATTCGATTGTGACACGGGCCAGGGGCCAGGGGCCAGGGGCCAGGGGCCAGGGGCCAGGGGCCAGGGGCCAGGGTTTAGTGCGCGGGCGCCAAATGCGGCTGGCCGGACATGCGCTGGACAATTACCTTCTTGGCGGTCTGCAGCAAGGCATTGGCCTTTGGCATGGCATCGACCGCCCGTTGGACTTCGGGGTCCGTCTGGGCGAAGATCTTATCGCTCTCGTCCACATTGAAAGCGTGAATGTACATTTCCTTCGCCAGATAACGCTTGATCCAATCACGGTCCTGCTTGAATTGGGCCTCTGTAAAACGGGTATCCGCTTTGACCAGGTAGTCGTGCAATTCGTTGAGGACCGCTTCGTCCGGCAGCCACCCCTTGGACACGGCGGCATTGTGCTTCGTGAAGTACTTGCGCGTGAAGTCGAACAGGCCTTTGCGGAAGAGCTCCACCTCCAGCGGGTCCAGCTTGGCAGTTGCAAATTTTTCGTCGGGCGTGATGCCGCCCCCGCCATAGACCGTTCGGCCGCTGTCGGTCATCTTCACATCGAGGGGGTTACGCGCGTTCTCGTCCTTGTGAAAGTAATACTCGTAGAATGACTTGTTGGTGTAATCGCGCTGGATGAGACGTCCGCTCGGCGTGTAAAAATGCGCAGTGGTCAAGGCCAGAGCGGTCTGGTCGCGGAGCGGGAACACCGTCTGGACCAAGCCCTTGCCGAAAGTAGTCTCGCCCAGAACCCAGGCTCGATCGTGATCTTGAAGCGCGCCGGAAACGATTTCGGCAGCCGAAGCGGAAGAGCGGTCCACCAGCACTACGATGGGGTACTCCCGTCCGTGGTTGCCGTTGCGCGCGGTGTAGGCCCGCTCCGCCGAGGAACGCCCGCGGTGGGATACGATGAGTTGGCCCTTCTGTAGGAAATGGTCGGACACCGCCACGCCGGCGTTCAGCAGGCCGCCGGGATTGCCGCGAAGATCCAGCACCAGCCCCTTGAAGTTGTTCTCGCCCAATCGCCTCAAATTCTCGTCCACCTCGGCTGCCGTGGTTTCGCCGAAGTTGAGAATCTTGAGGTACGCGTAACCGGGCTTGATCCAGAAGCCATCCGGCACGCTCTTGCGGCTGATCTCGTCCCGAATCACCGTGAAACTGAGGTAATCCGGCGCGCCTTCACGCGACACCACCACTTTCACTGGCGTGCCGCGGGGCCCCTTGAGCAGGTCGGCCACTTCCGTGGTGTTCAGGTTTTCCGTCGGCTTGTCGTTTACCGAGACGATGATGTCACCGGGGCGCAACCCGATCTTGTACGCCGGAAAGCCCGGAAACGGCGCAATCACCACCGTTTTGCCGCTGCGCGAAGCAACCTGCATGCCCACTCCGAAGTAGGTGCCTTTCTGCTCTTCGATCAGTGTGCGGTAGTCCTTGGGATCGAAGAAGTTCGTGTGCGGATCCAGGGTGCGCAGCATGCCGGGAATGGCGCCTTTGTAGATGGCTTTATCGGTGCTGACCGGTTCGGCGAAGTTCTGCTCCACGAGCGCGAACGCCTTGGTGACGCTGTCCATGTCCCGGTCGAAAACAATGGCTTCCGACTCCGGTTCGGCGACGGAGGCGGCGGCCGCCACCTGGACCCTGGGACCATAAAAGCCACCGAGGATGGAAAAAATAAGTACAATGAGCGGCAAAACAAAGAGATAGCGCCTCTGCTGGGCCATTCGAAAATCCGTCCTTCTTAAGGAAAGTATACCGTACCTGTCAGATTAGACGCTGGAACGGCCCGATTGGCTACGGAAATCGGCCAGTTGGGTGCGCCTGAAGGCGCGAGCCGGGTCTGGTACGCTAATTCGGGGACAGGCTACGTAACCCCCAATTGAGACTCCCGTAGTTTGGGCTGTACGTAGCCTGTCCCCGAATTAGAAACGATATATGCGGATCTCCAGATTCTGTTTCGCCGGTTTGCTCTTGGTGCCGGCCCTGCTCGCCCAGGATGCCGACCCGGGACGCCTGCTGTTCGAAAAGAATTGCGCGCGGTGCCATGGCGCAGACGGCAATGGCGGCGAACTGGGGCCGGCCATCGGAGCGCGCCTCGCGCGGCGCAACGACCAGCAGTTGGCGGCGCTGATCCGTGAAGGCTTGCCAGCGCAGGGCATGCCCCCCAACCAGGTCACCGACGCCGAGATGGCGCCGCTCGCGCGTTTCCTGCGGACTCTCCAGCGGCGCGGTCTCAGCCGGCCGGTGGTGCGCTTGAAGATCCAGACCACCGACGGCAAAACCCTGGACGGGGAGGTGCTGAACCAGGGTTTCGACGACTTACAGTTGCGCACCGGAGATCAGCGCGTGCACCTGTTTCGACGGGTGGGCGACCGCTATCGCGAGGTCACCTCGGAGACCGGTTGGCCAGGTTACAACGGCGACCCCGGCGGCAATCGCTACACCACACTTTCCGAAATCACGCGAGCCAACGTTGCGCGGTTGGGCCCTAGGTGGATCTTCACGCTTCCGAACACGGCGCGCCTGGAAGTGACCCCGGTGGTGGTGGACGGCATCATGTATGTCCCCAGCGCCAACGAGTGCTATGCCCTGGATGTCGGCAGCGGCCGACAGATCTGGCACTATCAGCGTCCCCGCACGCGCGGGCTGGCCGGCGATGCGTCGGGCGGCATCAACCGCGGCGTCGCCGTGGCGGGCGACCGCGTCTACATGGAAACCGATGACGCCCGCTTGATCGCGCTGAACCGATTTACCGGAGAGTTGCTGTGGGACACCGAGATGGCGGACTGGCATCAGAACTACTTCGCCACCTCAGCGCCGCTGGCCATCGGCAGCCTCGTGGTGGCCGGTGTGGGAGGTGGCGAGCATGGCTCTCGCGGCTTCCTGGCGGCGTTCGATCAGGCTACCGGAAAAGAGGCCTGGCGATTCTGGACCGTGCCCAAACCCGGCGAGCCGGGGTCCGAAACCTGGGAGGGCAAAGGCATCGCCCACGGCGGCGGGCCCACCTGGTTTACCGGTACATACGACGCCGAGCTCGACACGGTCTTCTGGCCCACCGGCAATCCCAGCGCCGAATACAATGGCGACGACCGTCTGGGGGATAACCTGTATTCCGATTGCATTTTGGCGCTCGACGCCAGGACCGGAAAGCTCAAGTGGTATTACCAATCCACTCCCCACGACCTCTGGGACTGGGACGCCACCGAGACGCCGATCGTGGTGAACGCGCCCTGGGAGGGGCGGCCGCGCAAGCTCTTGCTGCAGGCCAATCGCAATGGCTTCTTCTACGTATTCGATCGCACCGATGGCAAGCTGCTTCTGGCGAAACCGTTCGTCAAGAACCTGACATGGGCCAGCGGCGTGGGGCCCGACGGCCGTCCCGTCAAGCTTCCCAATCAGGAGCCCACTGCCGCTGGGACCCGGGTGTGCCCATCCCAGGACGGAGCCACCAACTGGTTCTCGCCCTCTTTCAGTCCATCGACCGGCCTCTACTATGTGCAGACCTTTGAGAAATGCAGCGTCTACACCAAGAGCGACCCGGGCGCCTGGGAGGCTGGCAAGACCTATTTGGGCGGATCGCAGCGCCGGCCCCCCGGCGAGACGCCCGAGCGGGTGCTGAAGGCTATCGACATCCGCACCGGCAGGATCGCCTGGGAGCTGCCGCAGCCGGGCCCGGCGGATTCGTGGGGCGGCACCCTCGCCACGGCCACCGGCCTGGTGATCTTTGGCGAGGAGGGCGGCGCGCTCATGGCGGTGGACGCCGCGAGCGGCAAACCCTTGTGGAGTTTCCAGACGAATCAGACCTGGAAGGCGTCGCCGATGACCTACCAGTTCGATCAGAAGCAGTACGTCGCCGTAGCATCAGGGTCTAACATTATCGTGTTCGGCATCCTGGAGTGACGACCGTGCGGGCCCTACCGCTACCAGCAGCCGCCGGCTCGCCTCGGCGACTTCCGAGACCGCGTGTTCGAACGCCTCCTGATTGGCTTTTGAAGGCTTTTGAAAGCCGCTGATCTTTCGCACGAATTGTAATGCCGCCGCGTGCAATTCCTCAGCCGTTGCGGGCGGGCCTGGCTTCCGCAGCACTTTGATGCTTCTGCACATGAATACTCCAGTGTTCAGCCCGCGCAGGCGGGTCGATTGGATTCACTTTCGATTCTACCGGACGGGCAGTGCCGATGCGGCAAACGCGAGAGGGACGCAAGTGATATTCTCCAGATAGGCTCAAAAGCATGAACCTCCGTAAGGCCATCTGGTGGGGAACGGGTGTTGCCCTCGTCGGCACGCTGTATGCCTTCCAATTGCCATTCCGCGAATTCCCGGGTGTGGAGTACCGGTTGGGAGACATTCCGCTGCCGCCGGATTGGCAGGAGAAGACCGAGTGGGCCTTCGCGCGCTTGATGTATCCCTCCGCTCCGCGAGGCCGGTTCGGACGCGGCTACGGCTTCCGCGGCTTCGGCGTGTGGAACGAAGGAAACACCATCTGGACCCAGGACTATCCGCGGGCCGACCGCCACTTCGTGTTGGCGCTCCGGCGCCTGACCCGCATCCACGTTCGATCGGTCGAGCAGCCCGTGAACCTGGACGAGGGCGCCGTCTACGATTGGCCCTGGCTCTATGCGGTCCAAACCGGCCAATGGCTGTTGACCGACTCGCAGGTGAAATCGATGCGCGAATACCTCTTGCGCGGGGGTTTCTTCATGGCCGACGATTTCTGGGGCGAAGACCAGTGGGACGTGTTCATGGCCACGATGCGGAAAATCTTCCCCGAACGGCAGGTGGTGGAACTGGACAACAAAGACGCCATCTTTCATACCGTGTACGATCTGGACAATCGCTACCAGGTGGCCAGCCAAGGGTCCGTGAATCGAGGCACAACCTGGAAATGCGAGCCTTGCCCCGACCACTGGCGCGGAATCTTCGACGACCACGGGCGTTTAATGGTGGCGATTACGTTTCAGTCGGACGTTGGCGATTCCTGGGAATGGGCGGATGCGCCTACCTATCCGGCAGAGTATGCCGCGCTGGGAATCCGCATCGGCGTAAACTACGTCACTTACGCGATGACTCACTGAGTGCCCCGGCATGACTGATTTAGCGCCCAACGGGTCGAAACCCGGCATCGATCAGTTGCTCATCCGCTCGGCGCTCGACGCGGACCTGCGACAGCGTCTGGCGGAGTCCCCTGATCAGGTGTTCCGGGAGTTCGACCTTACCGAAGAGCAGCAGGAACTGCTCCGGCGGCCCGACCATCGTTTGCTGCCGCTGTTGGGAGCCGCGCTCGCGCGCCAGGCGGGCCCATGCGATCCATTGAGCGAGGCTTCCGCGTCCGGGTTGGAGCCCGACGCCACACCACCGCCTCACGCCGCGCCGACGCCACCGCCTCACGCCGCGATCCGGGCGCGCACCCTACCCGACATCTCGCTGGCGCTGACCGTGGTTCCGTGCGCGCGGATCGAGAATGGAGAATGCAAAGGCTTCTCCTACGCGGTGTGGGTGAATCCTTTGCCCGAGGGCGCCGATCCGGCGAATCTTCCGCCGCCCGGCGCCTCGCTGCCCGGCCAGCCTCTGTCGCCACTGCACCTCGTCATTCAGATTTCCGCGGTCGAGCTTCAGGACGCGGCGGGCAAACCGCAGGTCGGGCTGTCGGCTTCACTGCGGCAATCCTCCAACACCGTGGGACCGCCTTCGCCCGAGAGCGCCGGGACGCCTGAGGTGTCGCCGTTTGGCAGCGACCTGCGCTCCGAGGGAGTGCGCGCGGCCGTCCGAGCGGTGCGCAACGCCCCTCGTCGTGAGGAGAGATACGACAGGCTGATCGATCTGATGCAGGCCCTGCGGGGCGGGGAAGTGCGATGAAGGATCTGTGGATCGCGGGGCTGGGAATTCAGACGGCCGCTCAGGTGACGCGCGAGGTGGAGGAGGCCATCCGCGCCTCGCGCGAAGTGCTCTACCTGGACACGGGAGTGGCTACGCGGCCGTTTCTCGAGGGACTGTGCCCGCGGGTCACGTCGCTCTACGAACAAAGCTACTCCGAAGAGAGACCGCGCGTCGGAGCCTATCAGCACATGGCGGCCTGCGTGATCGAGGCGGCGCTGGACCATCCGCCCGTTACGTTCGCGATCCACGGGCATCCCCTGGTCGCCGTGCATGCGCCGTTCCTGGTGCTGGAACTGGCGAAGGCGCTCGATCTGAGGGTGGCTGTTTTGCCGGGCATCTCGGGGATCGACACGATTCTGGCGGACCTGCGGATCGACCCGGTGGTCCACGGAGTGCAGATGTACGAAGCTACGGATCTGCTGCTACGGCGCCGGCCGTTGCAGCCGGACGTGCCCGCAATCGTCTGGCAGATCGGCCCGCTCGAGACCTGTCTGCACAGCATGCGGGTGTCGCGGCCGGAGCGGTTCGCGCGGTTCATCGCCCACTTGCGCCAGTTCTATCCGGCGAGGCATGAAGTGTCGGCCATTTACTGCTCCCCGCACCCGCTACTACCGCCCACCATCCTGCGCTTCGCCCTTGAGGACATGGGTGAACACGCGGCAGAGATCCACACAGGGTTCACGCTGTACGTGCCGCCCTCCGGATCGCGTCCGGTTCACGACTGGGAACTGCTGTCGAAAATTGACAGCGTGGAACACCTGCGGAGCATCACGCGGGGATAAGTGTCAGCTATCGTGCTGCGCAGACACCAACGGCACGCGAGCCTCTGCGCGGGGACTGTCGCCGCTCGCACACGGCCACGGTGTAGTTGCCAAATACGAAACTGGGGTAATTCGAGTCGCCGGAATAGGTTGCGGTGAGTGTGTGCGCGCCAGGGGGTAGAGCGCGCAAAGGGATGCTCACGAGCGCTCCTGCGCTCAAACTCGCCACGCCCACGACGGCGGCGCCGTCATAGACGGTGACCGTGCCGGTGGGCGCCGGGAGCGTGAGAGTCGCATTCGGATCTTTCTTCAGATTCACCAGGTAGGTCTGGTAGGGCACAGCTTTGGTGGTAAAGACCTGCGCGTCTACCGCCAGGGCACGGCCAGCGGGCAAACGGGCGGGTCCGGGAATCAACTCACCCGCAATCGGCGCGAACAAAGAGGACGGGCAGGGGTAGGGCGCATTGGAGGTGCTCACGTTGTCGGTCACGGTGACCCCAGTCCCCATCAGCATGGAAGCGAAATTGACGGGATCCGGACCGAGGGTGTAATCGACGTACCGCTGGGTGAGATCGGAAGTCTTCATGCCATCCACCTGGACGTTATTCAGTGTGATGGTGGTGGGCACGGCGGCATCGTGACCCTCGATCATGACGGTTCCCTCGGTGGTCGCGTGCACGTTTTCGAGCGTAATGTTCGCGTAATGCGGAACCAGGTTGCCAGTGGCGCCGGCCATATAAAAGGGGTCGAGAACGATGGCGTGCCGAACAATCTGCATACAGATGTTGCTGTAGGTGATGTTCTGAACCAGACCGCCGCGGTTCACGTCGGATTTGATCCGAAGACCGTTCTGATTGCCGTTGGCGCTGGTACCCGCAAACGAAATGTGATCGAAGAGGACGTTGCTGACGCCCGCCAGCGTGTAACTGCCGATGGATGCGCCATGGCCGTCGCCGAAGTGATTGTTCATGACGCTGATGTTGCTGGCCCCCGGAGGATTGTTCCCGCCCACGGCGACGTTATCGTCGCCATCGCTGATGTAGCTGTTCGTAATTGTGACGTTGCTCGAATAACCCGGATCGATTCCATCGGTGTTGCGCGCATCGTAAGGCGTGACGATCTTGACTCCCCACGCGGTGAAATTGGTATCGGTACCCAGCGACACGTGGAAATTGGGCGAGTTCATCAGCGTGATCTTGTAAAGTGTAAAACCGTTGGCGTTGCTCACCTGCAACATGCGCGGGCAGTTCTGGGTGAGCGGCGACACGGCCTGGTTGGCCAGGTCCCACCAGCTTATGCCGGGTGTCCCGTTGAGAAGCATGGGCAACTCGCCGCGGCCGTCGATCACGCCGTACCCCATGATGCCAGCGCCATCGGACCGGTTCGCGCGGATCAGCGGGTTACAGCCGCCGCCACTGGTGGTCAGGGTGCCGCAGGTCTTATCGGCGGTGGCATCGTAGTCGCGTGGGTTGCGGGATGCAAACACGGTGACGCCGGGGTCGATCAGCAGCGTGACGGCCTTGGGAATCTGGATCGGCGCAATGAGGAATGCGTTAGCAGGTCCCTTGGTTTGGAGTTCGACCGCCTGCCCAGGGGCGCAGGCAGTGAGCGCGGTCTGGATGGAGGCCGTATCGATGACCGTCTCGTCCGCCGGGCGCAGGCCGGTAGGTCCGGAGGTCAGTTGTGCCGCCAGCTTCGTGCAAACGGGCGGAAAGACGGGCTCGGTCATGTTGCGCGTGTCCTGGCATTGAAGGGCGCCGGAGGCGAGCGAAATGACTAAAGGGCTCGGGAAAAGAATGACATCAAAGGCATGGCATTGGCCAACGGATCCGAGTCCGACTTGGGTGCCGGTAATAGAGAGTGAACAGCCTAGACCTAGAAATCGACAGATATCAGGGCCAACGATAGCCCTTCACCTCGTATTTGGCGAGGTTGAAATTCGAGTACTTCACCTGGTCGGATTGGTTGCCGCCAAGCAGCCGGATCGTATCTTTCGTGGGTGAAATGTAGAAAGCCACGTGGAAGCCGGTGGCCGAGCCTGTCGCCTTGTCGCTGGAGGCCCCCTTTCTCTTGATGACCGTAACAGCGCCCTCACTGGGGTTGCTGAGTTCGGATCCCCACTTCAGCCAGCTCTTGGCAGCTGCACTGTTCGTGCCGCTGTGACCGGACTTTATCATGACCCAGTTGACGAACGAAGAGCACCAGGGCGTCTCGTCATCGGTTGCTTTGAGTGTCGTGGTGCTGTGATATTCTACTATGCGCTTGTTGTCCCGACCGGGCAGAGAATTCTCGTGTACGCCCAGTTCGTGTTTCGCTATCTCCAGCCAGGATCCCGTTTCGTTGGGATGCCCTGAAGGAAGAGGGATGGGACTCTTAGGCTTGGCGAACCTCTGTCCTAGAGAGGTCCAGGTCAGGGGTCCCACTTTGCCATCCGGCGTCAGGCCCCACTGCTTTTGGAACCTGACTACACCATCGTAGGTTTTCTGACCAAAATCGCCGTCCTCCTTTAGATGCGGAGACGGCACGAGCTCGTGATTCAGTATGACCTGCAGCCGCGTCACATCCGGCCCACGATCACCCTTTTCCAAGATCAACATGGCTTCTAGTCCTCCACGTACGCAAAGGCGAACAGCCACTTTCCGCCGATTTTCTTAAAAACGAAGTTGGCGACGCGTACAGGCCCGTCCGGTGGCTGTGCCTGGACCACAGTCTTTTTCGCGATGTACACACGCATCTTCTCCGGCTCGGCGGACATCCCGGAGTCCTGATCGAGCAGGCGATCGATATTCTGAACAAGCCAGGTCTTGTCACGGTTCTCCACCGGGTCACTGTCGCTGACGCCCCGGGTCTGAAACGGGAAAAGCCGCCAAGGTCACAAGCGTGGCGTTGTCCCTCGCCGCTACAGCGCGCCGAAATTGCGACCAGAATCCAGCGAAATCATCGGCCTTGGTCTGGTTGGGGCTCTGGGCGCCGCAGGACGCAATCATGAACGCGGCGGCTGCCGAAATGAGTCGCGCAGAGTACATGTCGATATATGTTAATAGTCCGCGTGGGCCGTGTATACCTCACTTCAAGGGGGCCGGGTGATTAACCGGATTGGGGCAATCGGGATTCGACTGCTTGTGGGGCAGCCAATCCTGTCTCATAGATCTCCCAACGTGGTGGGGCGCCGCGGGGTCCGCGCGGGACGCCCCCGTCCCGCTGCTGGTACAGCGAAATCGGCACCTTGCAAGCGGGAAGAGGCCGACGGGGCGTCGGCCACGGACCAGGGGGTCCGCCCCACTATTGATGCAGACTGTCCGGCACTGGAAACCTATGTGGCATTGGCAAGATTGCCTACCCCACTACGTGTCCAAGAGTCCTTGCCCCCAATCTGGTTAAGCACCCACCGCAACTGGGACGACGGGCCCCTTGACCTTCACAGTGCCGTTACGGTCGGGGTCCGTTACTTACTGAGTGACGGAGTGACTCAGGCGGCAAGCAGCAATCCGGTGACGGTGCAGTAGCGGCAGGGGCCGGGGGCCAGGGAACGGGGCTCGCTTCGCTCGACCGGGGGTTGGAGGTCGCGGTGAGGTTTGATAACGTGGCTGCGGGAGTCCAAACGATGCGGGCGGAAAAGAGAGAACTACGCAGGTGGATGCGCCTGGCGGCGTCGATTCTGTGGCTGGCGGCCGTGGGAGCCGCGGCGGGGCCTCAGACCATCAAACCCGGTGAGGTCTGGCCGGACGACCGGGGCCAACACATACAGGCGCATGGCGGCGGCATCATCAAGGTTGGCGACATCTATTACTGGTTCGGTGAGGATCGCTCGCAAGGATTGGATCCCTCGAAGCGATACGTAGGTTGTTATTCGTCGAAGGACCTGGCGAACTGGACGTTTCGCAGTCGCGTGATTCAACTTAGCGCCCCGGAGGACTTCAGCCCGCGGTGGGTACTGGAGCGCCCCAAAGTCTACCACAATGCGAAGACCGGGCAGTTCGTGATGTACATGCACATCGATGACGCCTATCGGCTGGCGCGGGTGGGCGTGGCGGTCTCGAACACGGTGGATGGTGAATATCGGTACTTGAAATCCTTCCGCCCGCTGGGGCAGGAAAGCCGCGATATCGGCCAGTTCATCGACGACGACGGCGCCGCCTACCTGATTTTTGAAGACCGGCCGGCCAAGGGCTTTCACATCGCCACACTGTCGGAGGACTATCTGACGGTGGAGAAGGAGGTGTGCCTTATCCGGGCGCCGCTGGAGGGCGGAGCGATTGTCCACTACAAAGGGCTTTATTACGCGATCGGATCGGCTTTGACCGGTTGGGCGCCCAATCCGAACAAATACGCCACGGCAACGCGCCTCGAGGGTCCGTGGTCGGAGTTCCAGGACATTGCGCCGCCGGAGATGAAGACTTACGGTTCGCAATCCACGATGCTGTTGAAAGTGGTGGGCACCAAGGCGACCACCGTTATTTTCATGGGCGATATGTGGAAGCCCAAGACGCAGTGGGATTCCCGGTACCTCTGGATGCCGCTCGAAATCGGGGAGGGAAAACTTCGGCTGCCCGAGCCGAAGGAGTGGACCCTGGACGTGGTGGCGGGCGAAGCGGTTGTCAAGAAGTGACGGGAAAGCCACACAGGCAAGGATGCCCGTGTCACTTGAACAGAATGGCCGGACGGTCGACGTACCAACGGTATCCGTTGCGGCGCTCGTATTCGATTTCCGAGAGGCGATACTTGATGACCGAGTCACGGCCGGAAAAGATCGGCCGATTGGTCCCGATCTCGTAGAACCGCGCCCATAACGGGGGCGCGGTGGGGTCCTCCACTACCACCTGGTCATAGCCTCTGGGGGTGCCGGGGGCGGCTATCCGCTCCAGACGGATTCCCGTGATCCTGACCGCGTCGAACCAGGCGATGGCGGCCTGGATGGCGCGAGTCACTTCCGGCGAGGGATGGTCGATGCCCATCAGGAACTGCACAGTGCCGACGGTCTCACTACCGCTCAGGGACGGGTGCTCATAGGCGCGCGCTTTGGCCGGCAGGAGGGTCTTTTCGTCGTGCTGCGCGCACCAGGCGGTGAGTTTTCCGGCCACCTTCACCTGGGTCTTCAGGTCAGGATGCACTGGATGCCCTTTTCGATGGCCTGGCGCGCGCGCACGCGATCCGCGTCGCTGACAAACACATAGTCCGGCTCACGGTTCACGATGGAACGCAGCGTCTCCATGACGCCGATCATCGCATCGTCATTGTAGGTGATGTGGCTCCAATAGCCGTCGCGAAGGGGGTAGAACTGGGGCCATCCGCCGTTGGGGTACTGGGCTTCCAGCACGTAGTCCAGACCTTTCTGGAAGGCGGCCCGGAATGGCTCCTGCCGGGTGGCGGTGTAAACCCGCGCCAGGTAGCGCATTTGCGGGTAGGTGGCGTCGTTGTCGATGGTAGTATGGCCCAGGTTTTCCTTTTTGCGGGCCACTAATTCGCCGCGCTCTTTTTCGCCCAGCGGAACGGCCATATCGATGTTCTTTTCCCATCCGCCGTTGTCATGCTGGTACACCAGCAATTGGTTGGCAATGCGCACCGCTTCCGCGCTGCCGTACCAAGGGCGCGGCTGACGCATGGCATCCTTCCAACTTACGGGTTGCTGGCCGAGGAGCGCGACGGCACTGGCTGCAAGGAGGGAAAACGCTATTGCGCGATGCCGAACCATGGGAAGAAATCACGCTGGCTGAAACGCCGACAGACGACAAAAGGCGATCGTCTGTCCCACCGATTATACGCGATGACGAGCGGCGCTGCTGGCAGCGCCGCCGGTCTCGCGAAATTGCCTTGTAGTACCATGTGCCTGTCATGGAATGAACTGAAAGAATCGGTTGGCAGGCGAACGCGCTTGCCCCACCCACTGGAGGACTGTGAGACATCATCTATTTGCCGGAGCCATGCTGGTGTGCCTGGCGATTCCGGCAGCGGGCCAAGGACCGGGGGCTCCCCACCCTTTCTTTTTCAACGTGCTGGATTACGGCGCGAAGCGTGACGGATCCGCATCGTCGACCGCCGCTTTCCGAAGCGCGATTCAGGCGTGCGCGAAGGCCGGAGGCGGCACGGTTTTCATTCCCGCCGGCCGTTATATTTCGGGTGCCATCGAGATGGTGAGCAACATGACTCTCTATCTGGATAGCGGGGCGGTGGTGCGATTTGTGGCGAACCGCGAAGAATATCCTATGGTGAAGAGCCGGTTCGAAGGCGTGGAAACCGAGGCGCCGGCGGCCATGATCGGCGGCCACAACCTGGAGAATATCACCATCGCGGGCCGCGGCACGATCATGGCGGACAACACGGAGTGGCGGACGCTGATGAACCAGCCGGTGTACCGCGCAGCCTGGACCGACCTGCTGGCGAAGCTCGAACGGAAGGAGCCGGTGGCGGAGGAGCAGCGCCGCAACGCAGCGATGTCCTTGCGGGCCGACTTCATCCGGCCGGTGGAGAGCAAGAACGTGCTGATCGAGGGAATCCACATTGTGGGGGGACCGATGTGGGTCCTGCACATTCTCTATTGCGAAAACGTAGTGATCCGCAATGTGGTGGTGGAGAGCTTCCCGGGCGCGAATACCGACGGCGTGGATGTGGATTCGAGCCGGCACGTGCGGATCTCGGATTCGTATTTCGACACGGGGGACGACGCCATCTGCCTGAAGTCCGGCAAGGATGCGGACGGGCTGCGGGTCAATCGCCCCACCGAGGACGTGGCTATTACGAACTGCACCATACACCGCGGCCATGGGGCGGTGGTGCTGGGGAGCGAAACGTCGGGCGGGATTCGCAACGTGGTGGCCAGCAACATCGTGGCGCAGGGGACGGACCGCGGCATACGCATCAAGAGCACGCGCGGGCGCGGCGGGGTGCTGGAGAATATCCGGTTCGACAATTGGGTGATCGAGGACACGCCCAATCCGGCGATCGAGGTGACCAATTACTACACGCGGACGCCGGACGAGCCGGTGTCGGTGCGGACGCCGATCTTCCGCAACATCGCGATCAGCCATGTGACGATCAACCGATGCAAAACGGCGGTCAGCATCGAGGGACTGCCGGAGATGCCGGTGGACGGGCTGCGGCTGAGCGATGTGGTGGCCAATGCGAAGGAGGGATTGCGGGCCTTCAACACCGCGGGGCTGGAACTGCACAACGTGCGCATCAACCCGGACGGCGGGGTTCCGTTTCTGATCCGGGACTCGACCGGACTCGACCTGGATGGTGTGCAGACGCGCAATCCGAAGCCGGGGGTTCCGGTGGTGCGGCTGGATAGTTCCAAGGGCGCCTCTTTGCGCAACAGCATCGCGTGGCCGGGCACGGAAGTATTTCTATCGATGGCGCCGGGGACGAAGGTCTTCCTGGGGGCCAACGATTTCACCGCGGCGGGGAGCGCGTCGAAGGAGGAAGTTGCGGACCACTGGAAAGGGATCAAAACACCGGACCGGCCGCAGGGCACGGACAGGTAGGTGTGGAGACATCTGAGATAATCCGTCAAGAGAGATTTCCCGAAAATTTTTGGAAGCCTGCAACGGGCTGCCACCCCGCTCCGGTGACATTGGTGAAGGCGGCGCCCAGGGGCGAGTTTCGTTTGTGTAAAGACTGCAGATAGGTCTGCTCGTCGTAGGGCTTGTTGTCCTTCCAGCA
>JAIQFL010000338.1 GCA_020073365.1 Terriglobia bacterium
TGGGCTGAAATATCGGAGGGACCTTCCAACTTCTGCTTGATGCCGAATGCCACGGTAACTTCCCGGGCATAGATTTGCAGGCTGGCGAGTTGCGTGTCCGTCTGGTTTACCCGGTTCAACAGGGTCTGGTAACGCGCGCGGAGGCCGTCGGCCTCCCGTTTCAACGCGTTGTAGTTAGCGACCTTCAACGCCATGCGGGTATAACTGGCGACGAAGCCGAAGACCGAGAAACAACCGAGGAGAGCCAAAACCAGGACCGCGTAAACCGCTTGGTGGGGAATATGAACACGCCGCAGCCTGCCGCGAAGGGAATGCGCTAGCACTACAACGAAATATTCTTGCTTCATAGTCTTCTCCGGCCGGATCTGTTGAAACTCTGTACAAACGACGAGCCTCAAGATCCGGTGGCGCTATTGGCAACAACGGGTACAGGTAAATTGGCGAACCTGTAACTGTAACAAGATAGCGGCGGGGTTGTCAAACAAAAAATGGAGTTTGTCCACAAAAATTGTAGTTTGCAAGCTATTGATAAAATTGATATTATGCAAATCTACCGTGTCCAGGCGACTCCCCGGAACGTTGTTTCTGCGTAATTTGGTTGAGCGGCGCAGCTTGCTCTTCCAACTCGTCCGGCGCGATTTCGAACAGCGCTTCGTGGGGTCGGCCATCGGCTGGATCTGGGGCCTGATTCATCCCCTGGTCATGCTGCTGAGCTGGACGTTCGTTTTCCACTATTGTCTGAACCAGGAGTCGCCGTTGAGCGGTATTCCTTACCCCCTGTTCCTATTTGCCGGGATGCTGCCCTGGCTGCTGTTCAGCGAAACCCTGCAACGTTCCGCATCGAGTCTGCTGGATCACGCCAACCTCATTACCAAGACGGTATTCCCGTCGGAGATCATTCCGGTCTCGGTTTTCCTTTCCTCCCTGATCAGCCACCTCCTGGCGTTGGCCTTGATGCTGGCAGGCTCGGTTTTCTGGCTGCAACGGCTCAGCATCTTCCTGATCCTGCTCCCGCTCTATGTTTTCGTCATTGGGATGTTGGCCATCGGGCTAGGCTGGATTGTCGCCAGCCTGCACGTGTTCTTGCGGGACACTGCGCAGGTCTTGAGCGTGGTCCTGACGTTCTGGTTCTGGACGACCCCCATCTTCATCGCCGCCAAGGATTTTCCGCACTGGGCGCGGTTTGCGCTGAAGCTCAACCCGCTGTACTACGCCGTGAACTCCTACCGGGCACTCCTGCTCGGCACCCGGATGCCCGACCCGCGCGACTTAGCCGTGGTGGCCGCTTATGGGGTCGCGGCCTTCGTCATCGGCGGTCTTTTCTTCCGCCACTTGAAGCGCGGTTTTGCCGACGTACTATAGCAGCGGCAGAATCCGGTCGGGAGTCCGCGGCGCCACTGCCTCCAGGCTGGCGTACATCGCGATCACCGGGTCGCTGGCTTTTCGCAGGGCGTCGGCGAACTTGCCGAGCCCCAGCGGATCCAGGCCTACGCGCCCAATCAGCGCGTTCACCGGGAGGAACCACTCCATGCGATTGGCCGTCTGGAAGGGGTTTGAATTCACGAAGTCCAGAACGGCGTGCAGGGCCGCTTCGCGACTGGGTCCATTGGGCGCCAGACCCAACAGGTCGCCATAGGCGGCGCACTTCTCGCGGAAGTACTCCGCGGGAGTGGCTCCGCTGCTCTCCTTCCAGTTGGACAGCGTAGACAGCACCGCTTGAAACCTGGCCTGCCATTCGGGCTTCTCTCGCTCGGCCGGCCGGTAGGGCAAGCCGTTGGGACCGAAGACCAGTCCACGGTATGGGTCGGCGAGGGCGCGGCACTCCACATCCTGGCAAACGCGCAGTCCGGTCGCGACCCCTTCCAGACGGGAAGGCGTGGCTTCTTCCTCGTGAATTGCCTGCAGCGGCGGCATGCGAAGCTTGTCGTTGAAGAAGCTCACGAAGTCGCCGGTCGGCTGCTCGGTAGGCTGGACGGCGAAAGCGGCGAAGGAGGCTTTGCCGCCCTGCATCAAATCGTCGTCGGCGCAACGTGCCGCGGAGAGGTTGACCACCAGGTAGAGACGATATCCCTCCAGCAGTGGCAGAGGCGAGACCTGGCGCCGCTTGCACTCCTCCGCCAGCGCCTGGATCTCCTTTCCAATGGCGATCGAGTAAGCGAACGAGCGGTCGTCGCCGTAGACTTTCCCGAGCGCCCCGGCGAAGGATGCCACCAGCGTCCGGAAATCGGCGTCCTTCACCTTGGCGGCGGCGATGACTCTAGCCATCGGCGCCGCCTCGACGGGCGAGGTCCACGTTCCCGAATACTTCTGAAGCAGTTTGAATGGTGCACCGTCCGCGGTCTCCGGTTCGGTGAAGCTCTGCTGCGCGATCTTGCCGAGCAAGTCGTAGAACCGGCCCACGTCGTACACCTGAAACTCTTCGCACTTCACGCGCGGAGTGGCCACCGATGGAATTTGCAGGAACAACTCCCTGGCCTTCACGCTATCGAGCGGCAGCATCTCTTCCACGGCTCGCAGGCGGAGGGACAGCGTATCCAGATCCTGGCTGTACACACGGTTCCAATAACCCACGGACCCATCCTGCCGCATGGGGGCTGCATGGCGCTTGTACGCCTGCTGCGCGCCCGAGGCACGTTGGAAGGCTTGCGCGAGCAGTTCGATCCTGCGGTTCTTTTCGATCTTGTCCAACGCCGCGATGCGGATCAGCGCGTCGGCTGAAAATTCCCCGGGCACGGCCAGGGCCCCTCTGATGAGCGCGTCGATATCGCCGGGCGCCGCCGCGGACGCTAACGGGGTCAACGGGAAAAAAGACGCGCACAGTGCGGAGAGGAGAATCCAGGCAGGAGCTTTCATGGTTCCAGTTAGGCTTTTCCGATTTTAGCGTGGTTGCCGCCCGGCGATGCCCCGGCTGGGCGGTCTCACCCATGAAATAGACGATGGAACCCGACGAAAAGTCTGGTGCCTGCTACGCGAGATACCAACAGTGGAGCCGCCTTACTTCCACGCCAGACCGTTTCGGTCTTCGAGGCTACAGGGGAGGCCGGCGGCCAAGCTGCGCCTGCCCCACAAAGGTAATTAGACCTTCTCGGGCACTACGAACGGCTTGCGGTAGACCTTCGTGAATAGCTTGTTGGCTTCGGCATCGCCGGTGACGGTCATGGTTTTCGAATCGAAGTGCAGGGTGCGACCAACGCGGTACGAAATGTTCGCCAGGTGCACCAGCATGGTGGACGTGGCCCCTTCATCGATCTCCGCGTTCAAGCCCTCGCGCTTGCGGCTGCGGACGGCCTCGATGAAGTTCAGGAAGTGATCGCCGCCCTCGCGCTTCTCGGGTCCCGGCGCCTGCTCTCTGCCGAGCCAGCTCTTGTACGAGTTGTAGCTGTCCACAGCCAGGTAGCCCTTCGACCCATAGAACAGGTTGCCGATGGCGTCCGAATTCGGCCCGCGCGGGCGCGCTCCGGCAGCACCCTCGGCAGCGCTATCGTCGGCCGGCGGGGCAGCCGCAGCGGGGGGGCGCCTCGGGGGACCACCAGCGGCGTTGGGGTTGCGTACAGGCGGGCGGACGGTCGCTTCGCCATTGCTCATCCAGTGGCGCACTTCGAACTCCAGCATCTTGTGCTTGCCGTTCTCGTTGAACTCGAAGGCACAGTTCAGCGTGTTGGGTGTTTCCTGGTCGTCATCGAACATGAAGTGTCCGCCGATGGCGCTGACTTTGGTGGGGTACTTCACTCCCAGACCCCAGCGGGCGACATCCATCTCGTGGATGCCCTGGTTGCCCAGATCGCCATTGCCGTAGTCCCAGAACCAGTGCCAGTTGTAGTGGAAGCGGTTCAGGGAGAATTCGTGCTTGGGAGCCGGTCCGGTCCACAGATCGTAGTCCACGCCTGCGGGCACCGGACCCACCGGCGTGCGGCCAATAGTGTCGCGCCATTTGAAGCACAGGCCGCGGGAGAGGTAGACGTCGCCGATCAGGCCGTCGCGCATCTGCTGCACGGCCTCCTGTACGGCCTTCGACGAGCGGATCTGGCTGCCCTGCTGCACCATTTTGTCGTATTTGCGGGCCGCGGCCACAATCTGCCTGGCCTCGAACATATTGTGCGAGCATGGCTTCTCGACATAGACGTCCTTGCCTGCCTGGCAAGCCATGATGGTCATGGGTGTGTGCCAATGATTGGGCGTAGCGATCGAGATCGCGTCGATATCCTTGTCTTCGAGCAGCTTCCGGAAATCGGCATACGCCTTGGGCTTCTTGCCCTTGAGCTTTTCGATCAGGCCGACGCCGTAGTCCAGATGCGACTGGTCCACGTCGCACACTGCCGCAACCTCGACGTTCTCCAGCCTGCTAAAGCCTTGGAGGTGAGACTCACCACGGCCGCTTTTCGCCTTGCCCTTTCCGATGGATGTCCAATCATGGCCACCGACACCGATCACGCCGACCCGTACGGTGTCGTTCGGGCTGCCAAAAACGCTCGACGCAGCGCCGAAGGCCGCCGCCGAACTCATCAAGAAATGTCTTCGATCCATAGAAGCCGCTCCTATCCGATTTTTAGTTACCCGTTAACGCTATTTTCGTTTACCGTACCACATTTCGCGGCTCTCCCGCCAGAAAAGCGGTGATATTCTCTACGACCCGGTCCATCAGGCGGGACCGCGCCTCCCTGGTCGCCCAGGCGATGTGCGGCGTTACCAGGCAGTTACGTGCCGAAAGCAGGGGATTGTGCTCGGTGGGCGGTTCCACCGAAAGTACATCCAGCCCCGCGCCCGCGAGGCGTCCGGCGTTCAGCGCATCCGCCAGATCATGCTCCACCACTAGGGGGCCGCGCGAGGTGTTGATCAGGAAGGCGGTGGGCTTCATCAGGGCCAGGCTGTTCGCGTTGATCATGCCGCGGGTCTCGGGAAACAGCGGGGAATGCAGGCTTACCACGTCGGATTCGCGGAGGACTTCTTCAACCGTGGCCCAGCGGAAACCGGGGTACGTGGGCTCGTCGCCGTGATAGGTGTCGTTAGCGATCACGCGCATGCCCATGGCATCCGCGATGCGCCCGGTCTGCCGGCCGATGCGTCCGAAGCCCACGATCCCCAGGGTCTTTTCCGAGAGTTCGATGAGGGGGGATTTCCAAAAGCTCCAGTCGGGGTTGTGGGCCCATTCGCCGGCGCGTACGGCGTCAGCATGGAGTTTCAGGTTGTGGCACAGTTCCAGCACCAGCGCGAAGACGAACTGGGCCACCGAAGCGGTTGCGTAGGTAGGGACGTTGGTAACGACGATGCCCTGTTCCCGTGCCGCCTCTAGATCGACGACGTCGAACCCCGTGGCGAGCACCCCGATGTAACGGAGATCCGCCAGTTGCCGAAGCAGGTACCCCGGCAGCGGGGTCTTGTTGGTGAGCACGATGGTGGCGCCCGCCGCGCGCGCGAGCACTTCGTCAACCCGCGTGCGGTCGAATACGGCCACTTCGCCGAGCCGCCCAATCGCGTCCCAGGAAAGGTCGCCCGGGTTCAGGCAATATCCGTCCAGTACCGTGATTTTCATGCGCTCCTCAATTCGCAGTCTTCCTCCAACGCCGCTAGCATCTGCGGCTGGCATGCGTTCAGGTAGAAGTGTCCGCCTGGGAAGAGACGCACGCCGAAGGATGCCGTGGTCTGCTCCGCCCAGGCCTCCAGATGCTCCAGACGAATGTTCGAGTCTTCCCGGCCGCCATAGGCCCGGATGGGGCAGGCGAGCGGTGCGTCCTCGCTGTATATGTAGTTGCGATACAGCGTTGCATCGGCTTTCAACGCCGGCCATAGGGAACGCATCGACACGGGGGCATCGAGCACCTCCTCGGGGATGCCATCCATCCGCCGTAACTCTTCGAGGAACGTATCGTCCGAGGGCTCGGCCGGCGGCACGTAGTTCCGGCGATACTGCGGCGGGCGTGCGGCCGAAGCGATCAGCACCTTCGGAAGGGGGTGGCTGCGGCGGCGTAACAGCCGCGCCAGTTCGAACGCTATCGCCGCACCCATGCTGTGTCCGAAGAAGGCGAAGGGCTGGGAGAGATAGGGCTGGATGGCATTGGCGAGAGCTTCGACCAGCAGCGGCATGCGTTCGAAGGGAGCTTCCGCGATGCGGGATTCACGGCCCGGAAGGCGGACAGGGCAGATGGCGGCGCGGGACAGCGTCCCGATCTGGCCCGGCCCGGCGGCGCCGCCCCCGGCGTGCGGAAACCAGAACAGGCGGAGCCCCTGGACGCCATCCGCGCCCGGGAACCAGGCGGAGGACGGGGCTTTCTTGCGCAAGCGCAGAGCCAGGAGACGACGTTTTTCCGGGGAGAGGTCGTCCGGCTTCGGCTTGCCGGGCGGCCGCGATAGCGCGCTCCCGCTCTCCGGCTGCCCCAGGCGCTTCGGCGTATCCTCCAGCAGGCGCTCGAAGGGGACGACGCTGAGGGTCCGCGCATAATTCAACGCCACGGCGCGGGACTCCTGAGAGATCTGCTCATAGTGCGCGCGGTCTGCAAGCAGCCGCCCCAGCGCTTCCCGCCACGGGGCGATATCTTGCGGCGCGACCTCCGGCACCGGAACCATCTGCTCGTCCAGACGTGTCTGGTATTTCGCAATCGGAGCGACCGGCAGCAGGTAGGGCACCCCCATCTTGGCCTCCGGGATGCCGCCCACGTTGCTGGCCATCACCGGCACGCCGCGCAACATAGCCTCCAGCACGATTCGCGACCGCGCCTCCGCCCACAGCGACGGCACCAGCAGCACCTTGGTCCGGTGGAGCAGCACATCGATATTGTCCACCGGATCGAGCACGCACACGTTGTCTCGCGTGCGCAGGGCGTCGCGATCCTGCTGGTTGGTGCCCCAGGTCGGCACCGCGGCGAATGCCGTTTCCGGGAACGCGGCGGCCAGCGCCAGGAAAATCGAAATGCCTTTCACGGCGCAGGGGTTCACCAGGGTGACGAATTCGTTCGCGAAGCCGCCCAGATCCGGCCATTCCTCCGGTTCCAGCAGCGAAATCGGCACGTGCACGGCGTCGATCCCGGCATACCGGCGGAAGTAATCGGCCACGTACTGGCTTACCCCAACCACACGGTCCACAGCGCGGATCCGCTCCGTTTTCGCCTCGCTCGGAAACGCGCAATCGGGTCCGAAAGGTACCGCCAGCGTGGCGCGCGCCAGGTAGAACACGCGCGCGCTCCCGGCCCGCAGCGCGACATCCAAGAGCAGTTGCGCCGGGTCGTCGGTAGAGGCCAGGATGGCATCCGGCCGGAAGGTCTCCAGCTTGCCGGCGAAGTGCGCCCTCAGGTTGGCGTTCGTCACCACGTGGACGTCCACGCCCGCGCGCTCGAACACGACGACCCCATCGGCGGACGACCGGGGGCGCACGCCGCGCGACGCCAGTTCCGCCAGATAGCGCTCGTGCCCGCGTTCTCCGAACACGCCGATGCGCGCCACTACCTGGCAGGCGTGCCCGCGAGCGGCCAGCGCCTCCATCAGCAGCCGGTTGGATTTATCGCCGCCGCCGTGGGAGGGGTAGTACAGCGAATTCTGGGCGAGCAGAATGCGCATTCAGCGAACCAATTTGCGTTTGTGGAGCCGTTCGAGCAGCAAGGCGCGCTTCGCGGGCGAGAGCGTCTCGATGGTGGTCCGCTCGGCGTGGAGCGCCGCGCCCGGCCGCAGCCCCAGCAGAAACCGCTCCATTTCGGCCGCATCCAGAGAGCTCACGAACCGCTCGGCCACTTCCCTCGACGCCGCCGACTCCTGCAGGTAGGCGTCGCGGCCGGTCAACAACTCCGTTAGCGCCGCCACCCACGGGGCGGAATCGTTCTCCGGCACCACCGGCTTGGGCATGGCATGCTCATCGAACACCGCCTGGTAACGCTCAATGGTGTGCACGGGAATGACGTACCCCGTGCCACGCTTGGCTTCCTGAAGGCCGCCCGAATCGCTGGCCACCACCGGGATGCCGCGCAGCATGCTCTCCATCACAATCAGCCCGAAGCCTTCATACCACAACGAGGGCATCAGCAGCACGCGCGTCCGCGCCAACACCTCATCGATCTTCCTGGCGTTGGGCAGAAACTGCACGTTGGGCAGGCGCTCCAGCGCGCGCCGGTCCTCGGCCGTGGTCCCCCATCCCGGCACCACTCCGAATCCGCAGGCGGGCAATCGCTCCGCCACGCGGAGAAAAATCGAAATGCCCTTCACCGCGCAGGGATTGATCATGGTGATCAGCCCGTGTTCGCGGCCGGCGGAGCTTTCGAACGCCCGCGGCCGGTAGATGGGGGGATGGATCACCGCGGCCGGCCGCCCCAGTTCGCGCTCGATGTAATCGGCCATGTGGCGGCCGATGGCCACGATGCCGGCGGATTGCGCCACCAGTTCGGCGGCGTGCCGGTCGGGGATCCAACTGGCCGGTCCAAAGGGATAGAACTGCGGGGTATGCGCCAGATAGACCACGCGCCCTTCCGCCGAGTGGTGCGCCTCCCGCAGCAGCGAGTGGCCCAGATCCTCCGACGACACCAGCACCCAGTCGGGCTGGAATTCGCGGATCTGGTGCCGAAGCACCTGGACGCGCCGCGCCGGCTCCTCCACGGCCAGTACGGCGATGGACTCGTGGTGCCGGAGTTCGGCGCCCTCGCCCGCCGCGCCACACACGATGCGGCACGCGTGCCCGGATGAGGCCAGATGATCGAGCCAGATCAGGTTGCTGCGCGTGGCGCCTCCCCGAGGCGGCTCGTACGATGCGTTGGCCGTCAGCAGAATTCGCATGGATTCATTCAAATGGTGCCGTGGTGAGGCCTACCCTGCATCCTGCTCTTCCGCCAGCAAGGCCCGCACCTCCTCGTCCGAGAGGCCCTCCAGTTCCTGCAGCAGATCCTGGTAGTCCGCACCGCCCCGTTCGAATTCCTTCAACTCCACCGCCTTGGCCAGGTCGGCCACCGTGAATTCGCCGCTGTAGACCACCTCCAGCGAAAGGTCCACCCCGTAGATCTGGCGGACGCGTGACAGCAATTGGACGGCGAGCAGGGAATGGCCGCCGAACTCGAAGAAGTTGTCGCGGACGCCCACGGCCGGGAGGTGCAGCAAGCCTGCCCAGATCTCCGCCAGTTCGCGTTCCAGGGGCGTGCGCGGGAGATCGGAGCCGGGGGGCCGCGAGGCCGAGCGCTGGGATGCCGCGCGAATGTGCTCCAGGATCGCGGCGGGATGGCGAAGCTCGGTGGCAATGCGCAGGTAATCGATGCGTTTGGTCGGACGGTCCTCCGGGACTTTCCCTTCCGCCGCCTGGAAGACAGAGTTGGAGGCCTGTCCTACCCTATACTTCACAGCCGCTGCGTCCGCGGCGGACAAGCGGAACACGCCATCGGCATCCGCCTTCACCAACGATTCCAGAAACATCCCGGCCGGGCGGTTGCGCTGGCTCGCTACAAACGGAATCTCCACGCGGGCCACTCCCCGCTCCCTGGCGATCTCGCCCAAACGCGCCACCATGCGATGCTCCACGCCGCGGCCCAGCGCCCGGCAGCTCAACAGAAATGTATCCACTACCAGGGCGGCGCCGTCAGGGCGGAAGATCATCGCGCCCGTGAGGCCGTAGCTCCCGAACCGATCCTCCACGTGCACCGTGAGGCATGCCGCGCCGCCCAGGGCCTGGATCTCCGCTTCTGTCCGGCGCACGCACGTAACGTTCATCTGGTTGGTGCGTTGGGTGAGCTGCGCCACGCGCGCCACCTGGCCCGGCTCCAACGGCGCGATCGCGATCTCGAGTTCGAGCGAGGCCAGAAACTCTTCCAGACTCGCCGCGGTTCGCTCCGCGCGGATCCGCGCCGCCTGCTGCGCGTAAAGCTCCGGACGCTGCCGGTCCTCTTCGGTAGTGTGCGCGCGATCGAACGCCCACACGTGCTTCAGAAACTCCGGGATCTCCTCGGCGCGCGCAGGCAACGGCAAGGCCAGCACCTCCGGCGCCCCCATCTGCGCCTCCGTGCACTCCTTGGGGTTGTCGTCCACCAGGATGAAGCTGTCGAGCCCCAGCTCCAGTTCCTCCGCCAGAGACGCCAGGTTGGCGCTTTTGGCGTCCCAGTTGATGCGCCGCGACACGAAGTCTTCCAGCCGCAGCGGCATCTCGGGATGCGCCAGAAACGTTTCGACCACGTCCCCTTCGTTGTTCTTGCTGCACAAGGCCAGCAGCATGCCCGTACGCCGCCGCTCGGCCATGAACTCCTGGAGCGCCCGGCGGGGTTCGTCCACAACCACGTGCTGCGGACCATCCTCGCCGCAGATCCCGGCCCACAGCGTGTCGTCGCAGTCGAGAGCGATCACTTTGTAAGGCGGCGTCGCGATGGCGTGGATCTTGCGCGCCACGGCCGTCGCGAGCGCCGCGAAGAACGGCGGCGAGTACGGCAGGTGCCCCAGTTCGTCGCCGTGCCGGTCGTGGACCTCCTCTACCGGATACAGGGACAGCAACTCCGCAGCCGTCATGATTTCGACGGCGTGCAGGCCGGCAGTTCCCTCGCGCAGCATCCGCAGGGGGGCTTCTACTTCGGCTTCATGCTCCGGCGTGGCGGGACAGATCGCCAGAATCAGCGGGGCCGAAAACGCCGCGGCGGCCGAACGGACCGCCTCCACCAGCCGCCGCGCCTGTTCCTCCAGGACGGCCGGCGCTCCCGCGCGCAGCCAGTCTTCGAACCTCACCAGCGCGACGTTGAATCCTCGCCGATTGCGCGCAAACAGTCCGGACGGATCGAGCAGCTCCTGAAAGAGCTGGTTATAGCCGGCAAACCGGATCTCATGGTCGAGCCTCAGCTCCCTGGCCCAGAACGCCAGTCCAGGCTGTATCGCTTCGGCAGTAAATGTAGCGCTAATGGCGATCGCGCGATCGTCGAGCGGCATCCAGTCCCATTATGCCAGAGGGGTTCAACGCAGCAGAGGGCTAACCGATTCGTCCCTTCCGCGTGGCGCTCCCGTCATGGCGAGTCCCGGGTCGGCTACGGATCGGGGGGCCACCCGTTTCGGCACACTTTCGGGGTCCACCCCACAAAATCGCCCACCTCACTGGTAGCTGATCGATATCTTCGTGCCGCCCGATGGCGTGGCGGCGAACAGCGTCTGGGTTTCGCGCGTGACCGTCACGCTCGAAATCTTTTCGTCCGGATTCGTGTGTGCCATCAGGTTGGAGCTCGCACCGGGACGGAACGATCCATAGTCCGTTTTGATCTGCAGCCCTTTACCGCTGTTGTTCGTGGACACCACGATATCGGTTGCGGCGTATCGGACGGCGACGGTGCACTTCTGGCTGGAAAAGGTGAAAGTCTGTGTGTTGCCGCCCGCGGTCACCACTACTTTGGTCACCGATTTTGTAGTGTGCGGGTGCGCCTTGGTGGTGGTGTTGACAGCCCGGAAGCCGGTCCACGGGACGGTCGCGTCGATGGTCAGCGAGCCATCCGAGATGATGATCGGCGTGTCGCTCCCCTGCGCTAAGAGGAAGAGGACCCCACCCAGGAGGACGGCGAGGAGCACCGGTATCGTGAGCAGCGTGCGCAGGTGCAGGTGGAGGGGTGTGTGATTGAGGTTGAGTTGTCCGATTCTCATGGCGTCGATTCTGCCGGACCAGGACGATGAAATTTCACTTCGCGCTGAGCAGTCGCGAAAGCAGCCCGCGATCGAACTGAACGTCGGGCCGGCTCACGTAGGTCTGGTAGCTCTCAGGGTCCCACTTCCTTTGCAGAGCCGCAAGAGAATTTGCGGCTTTTTCGGAGTATTCCCGCGTTTTTGCGGAGTTGCCCGACGCGCTCTCCGCGCGCGCCGCCAGCAGCCAGCCGCGCCACGCCGGTTCGTCGCGCTTGGTGCGCGCGAACTCCGGCTGCGCGGCCAGCGCCGCTTCCAGCGCCTTTCGCCCATCTCCGGCAGCGAGCAATGCTTCCGCACGGGCGAGCAGGGGCTCCACCATGAGTACCGTACTTCCGTACTTACCAACCAGGTTGGCGGCTTCGGCTGTGGATTCGAGTGCGTCGCTGCGTGCGCCGGAAGCCGCCTGGGCCAGCCCCAGGATACTGTGCGCCGCGGCCACAAACGCATTGTTCACTCCCGGACGGGCGAGCACCTTGCGGCTGTTCTCGATGGCCGCGGGGAACTGCCGCTGGGTGAGCGCGATGGCGGCGCGCAAGAAATCGGACTGCATCACCAGGGTCCCATACGATCCGGGATCGATCTGCTCCAACATCCGGCGCGCTTCGTCGGGCCGGCCCAGGCGGCACAACACGCGGCTGCAGTCGATGGCATAGTAGGGTGCGTTCAATCGATCGCCGGACTGCGCGGCGGTAGCGGATGCCTCGCGGAACT
>JAIQFL010000703.1 GCA_020073365.1 Terriglobia bacterium
AGGCCGGCGTTCATTCGCGCCGAGGTGCGAATGCCCTGGACGTTCAGCCCGGTGAACAGCAGCGCGAAAAACACCGCCCAGCCCCAATAAGGGATAGCGGGCGCGAACACGTGGGCCTGCTGGCTGATCCAGACGATGCAGATCATGGGGTTGAGCATGTAATCCATCACCATGCTCCATCCCGTAACATAGCCCAGCGCGGGATTGATTTCCTGGCCCACGTAAGTGAACGCCGATCCGGCGCTGGGATAGGCCCGCGCCATGCGCCCGTAGCTGATGGCCGTGAACAGCATGGCCACCAGCGCGATGAGGATGGTGGTGACGACGTGTCCCTTGCCGCGGTTGCTGAGAACCCCGAACACCGACATCGGCGCCGTCGGCTGGATCACGATGACGCCGTACAGGATCAGGTCCCACAGCCCCAGCGCGCGCCGCAGGTGGGCCTTCTCATGCGCCGGATCGGGCATTACGATGGGTACTCTTTCGCGTTCGCCGCCATCGCAAGCAACACTTTGCGCTGCGGCACCGCGGCCCTCAACATTTCGAGTTCGTCGCCTCCGGAGGCCAGCGGCAGCGCTACCTGCCCTCCTTCGGCCGCCGAGCGGCAAAAGGCCATCATGATCTCGAAGCCTTGGTATGCGCTACCGAAGTTACACTGGTGAACTTTCGCGTCGTCATCCAGCCAATCGGCCATCTCCTGGATATACGGCGGCATATCGAGATCGTAGTTCATCGAGCCACCGCCCGAGCAGGCGCCCTCTTTGGTGACCATTCGCCAACCGCCGCCGGTGAGCACCTCGGCGAAGCCATCGGTGCCCTGCGCGCCGATCCGGCACTTGCGCCACCAGTAATCCACCTCGGGGACATCCGGCGCGCCCGCGCCGCACTCGATCACGCCGTGTACTCCGTTCGCAAAATGGATGAAGCCGGCGATGTAGTCGGGCGAAGGATGCAGGTCGGTCAGTTTGCCGCGGCCCGCAGCCTGCGCCATAACCCACTCCGCGTCCGCCTCACCGTTGTACCAGCGTACGTAATCCACCAGGTGCGAGAGCATGTGCATCATCCAACCGGTCGAGGTCCCGTACACCGTGTGGATGCGTCCCAGGGCGCCCGACGCCACGGCCTCCTTCACCTTCCGGTAATGCTCCCCATAACGATGTTGATGGCTTACCACGGCCTTCACGCCGCTCCCCTCCAGCAGGCGGCGGATCTCGAAGCCCTCCGTGCTCGACAGCGCCACCGGCTTCTCCATGGCGATCAGCCGGGCGCCGCTTTCGATCCCCGCCCGTACCAGGTCGGTTCGGACGCTGGGCGGAGTGCAGAAGCAAAACACATCGGGGCGGACGGATTCGGCGAGCCGCCGGGGATCGGTGGATTTCGCGGCGACGCCCAGCTTGGCTGCCGCCGCGTTCAACCGCGCCTCATCGACGTCGGAGAGGCCGGCAACTTCGAAGCGGGGGTTCGCCTGGAAAGCCGCGGCGTGGTGCATTCCCCGCTTGCCGGTGCCTACCACCACTACCTTGTACCGCTCCTTCATTCCGCACCTGCGCTCCGGTCCCATTCCAGGACCTTGCCGATCACGTAATCCACTTCCTCCTCGGTCAGCTCGGGGAACATGGGCAGCGAGATGCAGCAGGCGGCGTTGCGTTCCGAGTTGGGAATCGGTCCGGCGATGCGGGCCGCTTTGCCCCATGGATACCCTTCCTGCTGGTGAATGGCGATGGGGTAGTGGCACTTGGCGTCGATGCCGTTGGCGTTCAGGAAGTTCAGCAGCGGGTCGCGGTGCTCCGGCTTTTTCGTTTCGATCACATAAAGATGGTAGATGTGGTAGCCGCCGGGCGCTTCAAAAGGCAGGACGATGTTGGCGGCATCCTTCAGGCAGGCCGAATAGCGCGCGGACCACTTCCGCCGCAGGACGTTCCACTCGTCGATGTGCTTCAGCTTGGCGCTGAGGACGCCGGCCTGGAGGTCGTCGAGGCGGCTGTTGAAGCCCATGCTGTGGCAGGACCGCTTCTCCGAGCCGTGATTGCGCAGCCGGCGGATGGTGCGATCCACATCTTCGCGATTGGTGACCACCGCGCCGCCATCGCCGAAACACCCCAGGTTCTTCTGGATGATGAAACTGGTGCACACGGCATCGCTCAGCTCGCCGATCCGGAATCCGTCGCCGCGCGCCCCGAGCCCTTGCGCATTGTCCTCGACGACCAGGAGGTTGTGATCGTCGGCGATCTTGCGGATGGCCTTCATGTCCGCGCACTGGCCGTAAAGATGGACCGGCACCAGCGCTTTGGTCCAGGGCGTGATGGCCGCTTCGATGGCGGACGGATCGATGCAGTTGGTCTTCGGGTCGGAATCGACGAAGACGGCGGCGGCGCCCGAAATCCAAATCGCCTCCGCGGTCGCGAAGAACGTGTTGGCGGTGGTGATGCACTCGTCGCCCGGACCGATGCCCAGCGCCATGAACGAAAGCCACAACGCATCCGTTCCGTTTCCGACGCCCACGGCGTACTTCATCCCGTGATAGGCGGTGAGCTCCTTTTCGAACTGCTTGAGCATGGGGCCCATGACATACTGGCCGGACTCCAGAACTCCGTG
>JAIQFL010000339.1 GCA_020073365.1 Terriglobia bacterium
AAAACTGTTCTCCAGCGGCGTGGTTGAAGGTCTTAACAACAAAGCCAAAGTTACCATGAGAAAATCCTACGGCTTCCGCACCTATCGAGTCCTCGAACTGGCCCTCTATCACTCACTTGCAAAACTACCCGAGCCTGAACAAACCCATGAATTTTTCTGACGAGTCATTATGGGCAGGTCCCGCGCTTCTGTGGTATTGATGGTCTGGCCCATCGAGGCAGTAGCGGTTCTGAGCTGTTCCGCTTGCGCGGTTACGACCACGCTCTCGGTGATGGCGCCCACCTCCAGCTTGAGGTCAACCTGGACCTTGTCGCCGACGTGCACTTCGACTTTCTCGTGCGTCGCCTGCTTGAAGCCGGTAACTGTCGCCTTTACGGTGTAGGTGCCGGGCAGCAGGAATGGAACGGTATAAACCCCGGCGTCGTTGGTGCGGGACGTGGCAGCCGCGGACGTATCGATATTGCGGGCCTCAATCTCGGCATTTGGCACCGCTGCACCGGAACTATCGACTACCGTGCCTGTGATGGTTCCTCGAAACTCTTGTCCCAACAGCGGGACAGCCAATAGCAGCCCGGCTGCGAGAGTGACCTGCAGCGCGGTTTTGAACGTTGTCGACAGAGACATACCTTCCTCCATAGCGAGAAATCTGCGAGAGATGCCAGTAAGGTACATCCATGCCAGCCGGCTTGGAAGTATTCCGACGTTTTGTGACGTTTGCAAACTGTTTGGAGGCGCTATAATCTACTTGTAAGTGCAATGGTTACGTCGGAGCCTCCAGTTTCCGGGAGTGAGAAGCGCGAGGCCTTGGAAGCGGTGCTGAACAGCACCACCTTCGCCCGTTCCGCGCAGCTTCGGGCGTTTCTCCGTTACGTCTGTGAACGGGAACTGGCGGGCCAATGCGAAGACCTGACGGAATACCAGATTGCCGTGGATGTTCTGGGTCGCCGCAAAGACTTCAGCCTGGCGGAAGACTCTACCGTTCGCAACCGGGCATATGAACTCCGGCAGCGCCTGGAGAAGTACTATGCGCAGGAGCAGCCTCGCGTGGCGGTGCGGATCGAGATCCCGCGCGGCGGCTACGTCCCTCTCTACACGCGACACCAACCAGAGGCCGTACTGGCGCCCAAGGTGGATGTTCCCGTGGAAGAGACCTCCGCGGAAGTCCCTGCCCGACGGCGGTTGCGGGCATGGACGCTGGCGGCTGTCGCGTTGGCGGGCCTGACCCTCGGTGGGGTTAGCACCAGCCTGTTTTTCGGCCGTCCCCATCCACCGGCGATTCTCAAAGAAGCATGGGGACCGCTGGCCGAGCCGGGCGATGACCTGCTCATCTCGATCGCCATCAACTTGCATATGATGGTCCGGCCGCACATCGCTCCCCACAAGCGGCGCTATCCCGTGCCCGATGAGATCTACTCGCTCTATGGACCCAATCGCCCGCTAGCGCCGGGCACGCCCCTCTACATGGAGCCGGCACAGTTTTCGGTTCCGTTGGCCGAACTGGCTGCGACCGCCACCTTGAGCAACGCGCGGCTGGCTTTCGGAGGTTCATACCAGATCCTCCCGGAATCCGAAGCGCCGGTGGCCGCCCTGCGGGGCCGCAATTCGGCGTTGATCGGCTCCGGCACCAACAGCCAGGCCGCAGCCGTCCTACTGCGCAGCCTGCCGTTGACCATCGATTTCACCGAAAAGGACCAGTTTGCCGTCTTCGACCAGCGCAAACCGCCCGGCCAGAATGAACTGTTCGTCTCGCAGCCGACCGGGAGCCCGGTGGCTTCGGATCTCTACGGCCTGCTCAGCGTGATCACGACGGCCGATTCCGCTGGAAGCCCGCGGCGCACGGTGGTGTTCTCGGGTTCGGGTTCGGCAGGCGTGCAGGCTGCGGTGGAGTTCTTCTGCTCGCCGGCCCGCATGCGCGAGATGAAGGAACGTTTTCTGGCGGCCGGCCTGGGCGGCTTTCCGCCGACTTACCAGGTGGTGATCCGCGCCAAGACAGCCGGGCTGCGGCTGATTTCCTACGACTACGTGACGCACGAAGTGGTCCAGAAGCCAGTGGAGCGGGGGCGGTAGTGGCGACTGCCGCATGCGCCCTATCGGGAAACGTCCCGTCTGTCCCCGAGTTTGCGCCGAGTTTGCGCCGGACTGTCGGGGGACGTAATCTGAAACGGATGAGATGCTTTTTCGGGTTTCTGATGTGTTTGTCCCTTTCTGCCCAGGCGCCTCCGGTGCGGCTGAAGGTTTTCGGCGTGGCCCACTACTCCATCTTCGTCAGCGACTTGGCGAAGGCGCGCGCGTTTTACGAGGACTTTCTCGGGTACGAGGAGGCTTTCACGCTGCCTAAGGCCGATGGCACGGTGCAGGTGGCGTTTCTGAAAATCAACGACCATCAGTACGTGGAGCTGTTCAACGAACCTAACAAGGGCGAAGGCCAGTTGAACCATCTGGGGCTATACACCGATGACGTTGAGCGGATGCGGCAGTACCTGGCTTCGCGCGGCGTCACAGTGCCGGACCAGGTGAGCCGGAACCGGATCGGGAACAAGAAGATCTCGGTCGTCGATCCGGACGGCCACACTCTGGAGATGGTGGAATACCTGTCTGATAGCCAGACCGGCAAAGACACCGGCAAGCACATGCCGGCGACGCGCATTTCAGACCGGATGATGCACGCCGGAATCCTGGTGGGAAACCTGGACGCGGCCACCAGGTTTTACGGCGGGATCCTGGGGTGCCACGAGACCTGGCGTGGCAACAGCCTGACCAGCACGACGTTGAACTGGGTCAACATGCGCGTGCCGGATGGCGACAACCACGTGGAGTTCATGCTGTATAAGGAACTTCCGCCGCCGGACCGGCGCGGCAGCCCGCACCACATCTGCCTGATCGTGCCCGATATCAAGAAGGCTGTGGCGGAGCTCGAAGCGCGGCCGGCACGGAAGGGCTACGCGCGCGAGCTGAAAATCAACGTAGGCGTGGACAACAAGCGGCAGGTGGGCCTGTTCGACCCGGACGGGACGCGGGTCGAGATGATGGAGATCGATACGACCGACGGCAAGCCGGCGCCTTCCTCTACTCTTCCACCGCCGAGGTAGTGGATGAGGCGCGAAAGGGCTGCCGCCCTGTTATCGATATCCCGGTGCGCGCGCGATGGGCTTGATAATTCTTCCGTTCGGATCGGTGACTGTGACGGTGACTTCAACTTTGGATTCCGAGTTCAGCGGGAAGTACGAACTGCGGGCGCGATGGAGCATCCAGCAACAGTACAAGAGCGCGACGAGACAAACGTAAGCCGGGACCGTGGCTCTCACTGAAGCCATCCTAACATCGCGCGGCGGCCGTTCCAGACGCGGGACGCACGAGTGCCTGCGCCACGGCAATCTGCCGTTACGGTTTCTTCTCGGCCGGCGTTGTGCGTTTAAAGGTGAGCGGTATGGCGGTGCCCAACTGGTGCCACGTTCCCGCGATTTCCGTGCCGGCATCGTTGAGCGTCCCACTGTAGGTTGCGGCCAGCGACTGCACTGCCAATTGGAGGCTCTTGTCCTTGATTGTGATGTTCGTCACGGGAGCGTCTTTACCGGCTTGGTATGCGTTCGAAATCAGTCCGGCGGAGGTACCATCGGCTGCCCGAGTCAGCTTCAACGCCAGCAGGACTTTGTAGGCCTCCCCAGTGTCCAGAGAAGCCTGCCAGGTGCCTTCAAAGGCCTTCGACAATGGCGAGTTCGGCGGGAACGCCCCGCGATGGAAAGTCACCGGCGCGGTGCGCGACATCTGCTCCCACGCTCCCGCGATGGCATTAGCGGCGTTGTTCAGCGTGCCGTGAAAGCGAACGGCGATGGACCGGATCTCAAAATCCAGGCTCCTGTCCTTCTGCTGGATGCTGGTGAGGGGAACCTCGCGGTTTGCCTGGTCGACGCTCACCACGGTTCCGCTGGCCGTGCCATCGGCGGCGCGAGTCAGCTTCACCAACAGGCGGATCTGGGTGTCGCCGGGGTCCAGAGTAGCGTGCCAGGTGCCTTCGAAGTCCTTCGACAACGGCGTGTTGGGCGTTGGAGGCTTGATCTGAGCTTCGCCGATCCGTTTGAGCGTTAGCGGCGACTTGGATTGCGCTGTGCTGAACGTGCCGCTCATCTCCCTGCCATCCGGGCCAAGGCTGCCGTCAAACGAGGGATTGCCAGGCATACTGGCCAACAGAAAATGCACCTTCGTCTGCGCCACGGCAAGTTTGTCGAGGGGGATATCCGTGGCTCCCAGTTCCGGCATGCTGAATGAGCCCATCCACTCTCCTTTCGGGCTCTTCGCCAGGTTCACGATGACGACCACGTCCTGGCCCGGCACCTTGATAGTTCCTTGCCACCGGCCGGAAAAGGTCGGGGGTGGCTGCTGCGCCAGGCCCGTCATGCCCAGCGCGGCCGCGGCCAGGGCAAAGGCGGTGAATCGATGCGGTAGCTTCATGAGACTCTTCGGGGCGGGTACGAACGCCCACTCCGTTAGGTTAACGAAAAAAACATGGTCCTGACATCCTGGCATCCTTGCGTCCCAAGAGCCCCGGCGGCCCCGCCATGATTTTCAGTTACCCCGCTCTCCAGCGCTCCCTCTCGCGGGCGATGAAGTAGGCTACGACATCGCGGTAGAGCTTCTCGATGAAGTCGGGGTCCAGCTTTTCGCGTTGGGCCCAACCGCGGCGCACCTGGAGCATGGCGGCCTGGCGCTCCGGCGCGGCCACGGCCGTTTCGCTGGTCTTGAACCTGGCAGCGGCCTTGACATAGTCGGCGCGCAGTCCCAGCAACGCGATGATCTGCTCATCGACATGGTCGATGGCATCGCGGACGTCGGCGAGGGAGTTGCAGTCGGTTGGGGTCTTCATCGGGTGATCCGACAATTCTAGCCCAGTGGCACGGGCTCGGGGCGTGCAATGCGTTTCTGTACGGGAGCCCAGAACTACCAGTCATGCGGATCGGCATCGCCGGAACACTCGAGGTGTTTCCGTCGCTGGCTAAAATATTATCGCTAAAGTTTACCGCATTAGCGTAATTTAGCGATTGACACGGTTCCGGTACAGTAATAAGCTTTAGCCTATAACGACCAATGAGGGGGATCTTGTACACAACGGGCGGCGTCTCGACGCATCGGATCCACTTATATTCGTGCATTCTCCGGTCCCCGCCCGAACAGGGTTCCCTGCCAGAATTCTTCCCCCGGGCGCCAGACCGCGGACAGACGGGGTCGCGAGACGCTGGCGAGGAAATCCATGACCGATCCAGGGATGAGAACGCGTTGTGAGGTGAATTCCATGTTGAAGAAGAGAATCCGCCAAATCGGGCACGGTCTGCTATGTGCCGCATTCGCCTGCGGGCTGCTGTCGGGCCAGATGACGGTTACCGGCACGATCAGCGGCACCGTGGTCGATCCTTCGGGTCAGGTAATCGCGGGCGCCAGGATCACCCTGACCAGTGTCCGCACGTCCGATACGAGGACTGGCCTGGCCAACGAAGTCGGGGTGTTCAACCTGGTTGCAGTGCAGCCCGATACCTACAATTTGCGGGTGGAGCAGCGCGGCTTCAAGGCCTATGAACGCCGCGGTGTGGTGATCAGCGCCAACGAGAGGGTCGCGACCGGCAACATCGTACTGGAAATCGGCGAAGTGACGGAAACCATCAGTGTGGTAGGAGAGGCTTCGCAGGTGCAGACCGACAGCTCCGAGCACTCGGCGGTCATCACAACGAGTCAGGTTACCAATCTCACCGCGCGGGGCCGCGATGTGGTTTCGATGCTCCGCACCATTCCCGGCGTGCAATACCAGGCCGATCAGGATTCGGTGGGCGGCAGCTACGGCACCGGCACGCCGAACATCGCGGGTGCTTTCTCGGGGACGAACATCCTGGCGGTGGACGGTGTAGTCAGCAACGACATGGGGACACCGAACGTGTTCTCTAGCGTGACCACGCTGGACGCGATTGGCGAAGTGAAAATCCTTCTGAACAGCTATCAGGCCGAGTATGCCGGCAATGGCGGCGCGGTCATGCAGGTTGTTACCAAGTCCGGCGGCAAGGATTTCCACGGCGGCGGATACACCTTCGTCCGCAACGAAGCCTTGAACGCCAACGACTTCTTCAACATCCGTAACAACGTGAACAATGGGAAGCGGCCCCGATACCGCTACCGAACATTGGGGGCAAGCCTGGGCGGCCCCATCTACATTCCCGGCCACTGGAACCAGGACAAGAGCAAGATGTTCGGCTTCTACAATGTCGAGGATGTGCGGATTTCCGTCCCTAACTCCAATTCGGCGAGCCAGTACACCATGCCGACCGCCCTCGAACGGCAGGGCGATTTCTCCCAGACTCTCGACGTGAGCGGCAAGCTGATTCCCATCACCGACCCGACCACCGGCCTGCAGTTCCCCGGCAACGTGATCCCGCAATCGCGCCTGAACCCCAACGGACTGGCGCTGATGAATATCCTGCCGCTGCCCAACTTTAATAACCGCGCGATCTCGGGCGGCAACTATAACTACCAGATCCAGGAAGTGCAGAAGTGGCCCAAACGGAGCCAGCTCCTTAAGCTCGACTGGGTTCCCACGGACAAGGACCGGTTTTTCGTCCGCGGCAAGACCTGGATTGCGCAGCAGGAAGGGTATGCCGTCGCCGGCGGGGCGAGTCCGGTGGGCTTCTTCGCCCAGTGCTACTGTTTCACGGAGGAGGGCCTGGGTTTCGGCAACACCCACGTCTTCAGCCCCACTGTGGTTATGGAAATCAATACGGGAGTCCGCCACAACCGCGAGGCCTGGCACCCCTATGGCGACAACGAAATCAATAAGGTCTTGCGCTCCGCCATCGGTTATAACCTCAGCCAGTGGTATCCGCAGGCGAACGTCTCCGGATACATTCCCCGCTATTCGTTCGGCGGTGTCCCCAGCGCTCCCAACGTGAGCTATGACAACCGCCTGCTCACCGGGGGCACCGACTTCACCTTCAACTTCAACGACAACATCACCATCACAAGGGGCACGCACACCATCAAGTTCGGCGGCGACATCTACCGCATTCGCGAGTATGAAGGTGAGCAGAGCACTTTTTCGGGCACGTTCGACTTCGGCAAACAAGTCCTGAATCCGCTGGATACCAACTACGCCTTCTCCAACGCAGCCCTCGGAGTCTTCAACAGCTACACCGAATCCAATGCGCGTTACGGAGCCAACATGCGCGAGAGCCTGGTAGAGTGGTTCGCGCAGGACAGTTGGAAGATCTCCAAGCGGCTCAACATCGACTATGGTATCCGCTGGACTTGGGCTGGAGAAATGTATCCGCACAATCCGGGCCAGCAGTCTGTGTTCATGCGGAGCCTCTATAACGCCAGCCAGGCTCCTCCGCTGTACGTCCCGGTTACGCAGAACGGCGTCAAGTATGCGCAGAATCCCCTGACCGGCGCGCTTCTTCCCTCCCCATATGTCGGCCTCTTCGTCCCAGGGGTGGGAAATCCGGCTCCCGGCGGAGCAACCTCCGGAGACACCAATGTGCCCACTGGTTTCGTGAATCAGCCCGGCGTGCTGTGGGGACCGCGCATTGGTTTCGCGTATGATGTCTTCGGCGACCGCAGAAAGCTCAAGACAGCCATCCGCGGCGGCGCGGCCATCCTCTATAACCCGCGTCTCAGTAAGTGGAGCAATATGGTGAACAACCCGCCGGCCATCTTCACGCCCATTACCTACTACGGGGACATGCGCACCTTCATTCAAACTGCCGGCACGCTATCACCCAGCAATACCCAGGGCTTCAACATCAACAATAAGACGCCGGATAACTACAACATCACCTTCGGTATGCAGCAGGACGTGGGCAACTCCATCGTGGTGGACGCCTCCTACGCGGGTGTTTTCGGCCAGCACATTCCGCAGACGCTCCAGATCAACACCGTTCCTTACGGCACGCATTTCCTGCCCCAGTACTCCGGATTGACGGATAACTTCTTCCGTCCCTTCCCCGGGTATAACAACGTTGCCTGGACCGATAACGCCTACAACTCGAATTACCACGCGCTATTGCTGACCATCAACCGGCGCTTTGCGAACAACCTCCAGTTCGGTTTTACCTACACGTTCTCCAAGTTCATGGATTACACGGGGATTCCGATCTACCGTCCGCTACGCACCTGGAGCTATGGTTTCGACGGATCGGATCAGACCCATAACGCCTCGTTGAATCTCACCTATGCTCTGCCAAGAGCCAGCACCATGGTTCACGACAACAAGATCGTGAAGTTCGTGCTAGACGAGTGGATGCTGAGCGGGATAGCGCAGTGGGTCAGCGGTACGCCCGCGGCCATCGGTTTCAGCACGGTCCAGGGCACCGACCTCACCGGCGGCGGCGACGGCCAGCGCGTCAACATCGTGGGCAACCCGAATTCCACCGGGTCCACCTTCTATTCCTGGTTCAACACCGCGGCCTTTGCGGTGCCCGGCAAGGGCGACCCCGGCAATGCGGGGAAGTACAGCGTCCGTAATCCGGGTGTCAACAATGTCGACCTTGCGCTCTCGAAACGTTTTCCGCTGAAGAATGAAAGCCGTTATTTCCAGTTCCGGTGGGAAGCGTACAACGCATTCAACCACACTCAGTACTCCGGCATCAATACAGCGGCGCGCTTCGATCTGACGACTGGCGCGCAAGTGAACGCGCTGTTCGGCCAGGTCACTTCCACTCGCACGCCGCGCGTGGTGCAGGGTTCGCTGCGATTTACGTTCTAAGTGGGAATCGAGCCATCCATGAAGATTACGCGAAGAAGCGCGGTGGGGCTCCTGGCGGGAGCCCCCGCCCTGATTTTGCCGCGCAAGACCGCCGCGCAGGATGCGCTGCCCGAAATCCAGAAGGGTCCGTTTGACGGGACCGCCGAATCGCTGAAGAAATACCAGATCCCCGAATGGTTTCGCGACGCCAAGTTCGGCATGTGGGCGCACTGGGGACCCCAATCCGCCGCCGAGGATGGCGACTGGTACGCGCGCAATATCTATATCCCGACCCAGGCCCAGTACAAAGACCATCTACAAACTTACGGCCATCCATCCAAGTTCGGGCACAAAGATATCTGCTTTCTTTGGAAGGGGGATAAATTCGATCCCGATCACCTGATGTCGCTCTACAAAAAGGCCGGCGCCAAATACTTCATGAGCATGGGTGTGCATCACGACAATTTCGACCTGTGGAACTCCAAGTACCAGCCTCGCTGGAACTCGGTGGCCACCGGCCCCAAGAAAGACATCGTGGGATTGTGGAAGAAGGCGGCGCAGAAGGCTGGCGTGAAGTTCGCCGTCAGCGAACACCTCTCGAACAGCTACAACTGGTTGGCCGTCTCGCACGGCGCGGATAAAGAGGGTCCCATGGCCGGCGTCCCTTACGACGGCAACGATCCCCAATACGCCGACCTCTATCATCCCTTCGGGCCGCTCGGCGCGACGCCCCCTGGCGCCATGAGCCGTGAGGTGCCGGATGCCTGGAAGCGGCAGTATTTCCTGCGCATCAAAGACCTCATCGACAACTACCAGCCGGACCTGCTCTATACCGATGGCGGCATTCCCTTTGGCGACGCCGGTAACAAACTGGTCTCGCACTACTACAACGTCATTGCCAAACTGCACGGCGGAAAAGTGGAAGGCGTCTACACCAGCAAGCGGCGTGAAGACTGCGTAGAGGGCACCTGCGCTCTCGATATCGAGCGCGGGGTCGCCAACCAGATCATGCCCAACCCCTGGCAGACCGACACCTGTATCGGCAACTGGCACTACAAACGGGGCGTCAAGTATAAGACGCCGAAAGTAGTCATCGATCTGCTTTGCGACATCGTAAGCCGCAACGGCAACCTGATGCTCAATATTCCGCTGCCCAACAGCGGCGAACCGGATGCCGAGGAGCTCCGCATCGTCGACGAGATCACCAGGTGGATGGCGGTAAACAGCGAGGGCATCTACAGCACGCGTCCCTGGAAGACCTTCGGCGACGGTCCCGGCATGGATTCCGCGGCGGGTACCGGCATGAATGAGCGGAACCGCAAGGACCTCACCGCGCAGGACGTCCGCTTCACCACGAAGAACGGCAGTTTGTACGCGTTCGTCATGGGCTGGCCGGAAAAGGAGGCGGTGGTTCCCGCGCTGGCTCTCGGCGGCAAGAATAACGCAGGCACAATCAAGAATGTGGAATTGCTCGGTCACAAAGGTAAGATCAAATTCACGCAGGATGCTACTGCACTTAGAGTAGAGTTACCGTCTGAGAAGCCCAGCGACCATGCTATAACTCTTAAGATCGCCGGCGCGTAAGTGGGTGTCAAACCGTTGCCTGGAAGAATCGCAGGTCTCGCCGGACCGCAGGCTCGCAAGGCCAGCCGGCCCCAGCACGAACGCATCACCCCCAATCGGATTCCGCCTTTACTGCTTGCGCTCTTTTTGACCGCGTTCCTGGCTGGCTTTTCCCTGATTCCGTGGGTGAGAACTAACCCAAGGCTGGCCGGCTCTCTCTGGGGAGCCGTGGGGGTGCTGCTGCTGCTCCTGATCCTCCTTCGCCGCCAGGTGGCCCGAGCCGGACGAGTGTTGCGCTATGACGTCGTCCCCAGACCGGTGCACTATGTTCAGCTCACCATGCATACCAGCATCTATCTCTACTGGGGATGGTACTGGCGCGAGGTCTACCACTACGCCCCGCTCATCTTCGCGCAGATCGTATTTGTCTATGTCCTCGACATGCTGGTGTGCTGGTGGCGCCGGGACAAGTGGATTCTCGGCTTCGGCCCTTTTCCCATCGTCTTGAGCACCAACCTGTTTTTGTGGTTCAAGGACGACTGGTTCTTCCTGCAGTTCCTGCTGGTGGGAACCGGCGTGCTGTGCAAGGAGTTCGTCACGTGGGCCCGCGATGGCCGCCGCACCCACATCTTCAACCCTTCGGCCATCGCGCTGGCCCTCTTTTCGTTCGGACTCCTCATCACCCACAACACGCACATCACCTGGGGCGAGGAGGTGGCTGTCAGCCTCGGCCGCCCTCCGCACATCTACCTCGAGATCTTCGCGGTGGGCCTGGTGGTCCAGGCTCTGTTCTCGGTAACCCTCGTCACCCTCTCCGCCGCCGCTGCGCTCTTCGTGATGAACCTGGTGTACACCGGTTCCACCGGCCTCTACCAGTTTGTCGACTCCACTATCCCGATCGCTGTCTTCCTGGGCCTGCATCTGCTGGTCACCGACCCGGCCACGTCACCGCGCAGAAACTTCGGCAAGGTGCTGTTCGGCGCGTTGTACGGCGCCGGAGTGTTTGGCCTTTACTCGGTGTTGGGCTGGCTCGGCGTTCCCACGTTCTACGACAAGCTGCTCTGCGTGCCGCCGCTCAACCTGATGGTTCAGTCTCTGGACCGCGCCAGCGCCGCATTGGAGGCGCGCTTCCATAAACTGAGGTTCCGTCCGCTGAATTGGATCTCGGGGTGGAGTCCGCGACAGGCCAATTTCGCCCACATGGCGATATGGATTTCGTTGTTCGCAGTCATGACCGGCACCGGTTTTGTGGGCAGCCGCCACCCCGGCAGCAACCCCGAGTTTTGGCGCAAGGCCTGCGAGGAAGGCCGAGGGAACGCCTGCCAAACCTGGACCCGCACCATGAATGTGACGTGCCAGCACGGGTCCGGTGGCGCCTGCCTCACGCTGGGAGGTTTGTGGAACGAGGGCCGCCTGGTCTCGCGGGACCCGTCCGAGGCGGGGAAGGACTTCGGCCGCGCCTGCGACCTGGGCGCGCCCAATGCCTGCCGCAGCCTCGTGGCGCTGGTCGAGAACGAGGGGCAGGATGTGTTCCGCCCGGCTTGCGACCGGGGCGATGGCGAGAGTTGCTTCATCCTGGCATCGCTTTACTATGCGGGCCGAGGCGTTCCCAAGGACTCTGCCCGCGCCGTCGCCCTGTTTCGGCAGTCCTGCGGAGGAGCTTTTTCAAGAGAAGGAACGCCGAGCCGACCGCGCCGGCGATTGCGGCCCAACCTTCGCCGGAGATGCTTCGAGCGGAAGGGATTGGAGACTGGAGATTTGTATTCATCTTGTCGTAACGGGTTAAGTGTGAACCCGAGCCGCGGCTAAGTACTTGATTTCTTAAATACACTAACGTATTTATGCTTGCCGCTCCAGCGGGGTTTTGGCATATTGTCTCTGCACGGAATAGTGCGGATAATATGCCACGCAAAAGCCCATTTTCTATCGTTCTTACCCACGATGAGGAGCGGGAGCTCCGGCATCGAGCCGCCAAGT
>JAIQFL010000340.1 GCA_020073365.1 Terriglobia bacterium
GGACGAGACGCGGCGCCGCGCGCGCGAGCAGGGCTACGTCGAGACCGTCGAGGGGCGGCGGCTGTATCTGCCCGAGATCCGCTCGCGCAACCGCCAGCAGCAGCAGTACGCCGAGCGCGCCGCGATCAACGCGCCGATGCAGGGCACGGCCGCCGACATCATCAAGGGCGCCGCGATCTTCAACCCGTGCATCGGCTCGAATTGCAACGTCGATCCCTCCGCCCGGCAGCAATTCGCGGGCGGCGTCATCCCCTCGGCTTTACTGTCGCCGCAGGCGCAAGCGCTTCTCAATTTCATCCCGTTGCCGAACATCTCGGGGGTTACCGGCGCTGCTCCAAATTACGCAGCGTCGGGAGCCGGCATCGCGAACTGGAATGGTTTCGACGTTCGCGTGGACCGGTATCAGACGGAGAAGTTGCACATGTTCGGCCGCTACAGCTTCCTCCAGGTCACGCAGACGAATCCGGGAGCGTTTGGACTCGCCGCGGGCGGTCCCACCTTCGCCACTACGGCTTTCTCGGGCGCGGCCGCGCTCCGCGACCAGAGCCTGTCGTATGGGGCGGATTACGTGATTCGTCCGAACTGGCTAACGGATTTTCGTTTCGGCTTCTTCCGCTATCGGGTGTTCGTGAACCCCAACGGCCTCGGCACGTCGCCTGCCAAGGACGCCGGTATTCCGGGGTTGAACCTCGATAGCACCTACAGTTCCGGCATGCCTAACTTCCGCATGAACGGTACCGGCGGCTTCCAGTTCGGATACTCTCTCACCACGAATGCCTGTAACTGCCCTCTCAATGAGCAGGAAAACGAATTCCAATGGGTCAGCAACACCACCCACACCTTCGGCAATCACTCCGTCAAGTTCGGCGTGGATGTCCGCTTTCAGCAGAATCTGCGCGTGCCCAGTGACTCGCACCGCTCCGGCGAGCTGATTTTCGACCCGACCACCACCGAGGGCCCGAATGGCGGCGGGCTCGGCCTGGCCTCGTTCCTGCTCGGAGATGTGCAATCGTTCTCGCGCTACGTGAGTAACTCGACCAGTGCCGCCGAACGCCAGAAGCGGCTCTTCACCTACGTTCAGGACACGTGGCGCATCACACCGAACCTGACTTTGAATTATGGCTTACGCTGGGAGATTTACTTCCCGCAATACGTGAACGGCAAGGACAACGGGGGCTTCCAAAACCTGGCCACGGGCGAGGTCCTGATCACGGGCGAAAACGGCATCGGCCTGAATGGTAATGTCAAAACGGATATGGCCCACCTCGCGCCCCGCTTTGGACTCTCTTACCAGATAGACCCAAAGACCGTGATCCGCACCGGCTATGGAAGGTCTTACGACGTTGGCGTATTCGGCGTGTCGTTCGGACACAACGTGACCCAGAACGTGCCGGTACTGGCCAACCAGTCGCTCAATCCCGCCAATCCCTGGCTTCCGGTCTTCACTCTGAATCAAGGTCCTACGGCTCTGAATCCCACTACCATCCTGGCAACGCAGCCTAAGGGCCCGACGGGCAATCCGATTCTGCCCAACGGCATCGCTCCCAATGTCCTGCCGTTGACCAGCAGCAATACCATGCGTTTGCCGACGGTCGATGCGTGGAATTTCACTGTGGAGCACCAGTTCACACGCAGCCTCGTCCTTTCCGTCGCCTATGTGGGCAACCATGGATATCACGTTACCGCCGGTGGGACTAACTACAACATCAACCAACCGACCATTGCCGGCTTCGGGACGCTGAACACGAATCAACGGCGGCTGTTCTACAACGAATTCGGCTGGACCCAGTCGATCAAATACTTCGCGGACGACTCCACCGTGAAGTTCAACTCCTTGCAGGTTCGCGGCGAGAAGCGCTTCACCAACGGCCTGATATTCCAGGGGAACTTCACCTGGGCGAGTGCGTTCGACTTTGCCAACGACTACTTTTTCTGGAGTCAGAACCTGGATTACGGCCGGGAGAACGGCGTGCGGAGGTTTGTCTTCAACTTCAACCAGGTCTATGAGCTTCCCTTCGGCAGGAACAAGAAGTTCCTGAAGAATGCGTCGCGCCCCGTGGACGCTGTGCTCGGCGGGTGGCAACTCTCCGGCATCTGGCTGTATGAATCGGGCTTCCCGTTCACGCCGGGGTACCTGGATTGCGGCAAGGACGAGGACACCGGCCCATGCCGTGCGAACCTGGTGGGCAACGCCAGTGTGCCCAATCCCGGCCCGCAAGCGTGGTATGCCGTGGCGACACCGGGCACCAGCGGAACCGGCTGCATCGCGACTGCCACTTCGACGGCCGAGTTGAATGCCAGCGGTTGTACGCGCGGTCCCTGGAGCCGCCCCCAGCCCGGGACGTTCGGAACCGTGGCGCGCAACTCGTTCTTTGGGCCGCATCTCTTCAATGCCGATATGTCCCTATCCAAGGGTTTCAATATCACGGAGAAGGTGAATGCCCAATTCCGCGTCGAATCGTTCAATACGTTTAATCACGTGAACCTGGGGCAGCCCAACGGCACCGTGGATTCTCCCACGGCCGGACAGATTACCAGCATCGCGAGCTTGTCACAGATGCGCAAATGGCAGTTTGGGCTGCGTGTCAATTTCTGAGGGATTCGCCGCCCATGGTGGCGCAGGCCCTTGGCCTGCCAACAGGCAGGCGGAACCGCCTGCCCCACGCGTTACTGGCCGCTACCATCGGCTTGGCGAGTGCGGCGCAACAGCCGCCGACATTCCACAAGCAGATTGCGCCAATTCTGTTTGCGTACTGCGCGCCGTGTCATCGCCCCGGCGAACCTGGGCCGTTCTCTCTGCTGACATACGAAGACGCAAGAAAGCATGCGCGCCAGATCGCTGCTGTCACCCGGAGACGGTTTATGCCTCCCTGGCTGCCGGCCACCGGCTTCGGCGATTTTGCCGGGGAACACCGGCTCACGGATGCGCAGATCGAAAGCATCGAACAGTGGGTGCGGGCGGGTGCTCCGGAAGGCTCGCCCTCGGACTCCCCGACGCCTCCCGTATTCACGCCGGGTTGGCAGCTCGGTCCACCAGATCTCGTCATCACGGCAGATAAACCATTCTCTGTGCCCGCGGACGGCCCGGACGTCTTCTGGAATTTCATCCTCTCCGCGCCTGTGCGCGAAACGCGCCAGGTGAAAGCCATCGAGATTCGCCCGGGCAATGCCCGCACCGTGCATCACGCCAATCTGCAGATTGACCGCTCGCGATCGCTCCGCTATCGCGAGAAGGTTCGCGGGGAGGGCTTCGGCGGCATGGACCTCGAGATCGCTTCCGATACCTTCGATCCCGATAGTCACTTCCTGTTCTGGAAGCCCGGCGCCACGCCGTGGGAAGAGCCTGCCGGCATGTGGTGGCATCTCGATCCCGGCAACGATCTGATCCTCAACGTGCACCTGCGGCCCACGGGCAAGCCGGAACTGGTCGAGCCATCGGTCGGGCTCTATTTCATCCGCGAGCCGCCCACGAAGTACCCGATGCTGCTTCAACTGGAGCACGATGGCGCGCTCGACATTCCGCCCGGCGACCGGGATTTCCTGGTCTCGGACGACTTTCGGCTGCCGCTCGGTGTCGATCTGCTGGCTGTCTACCCCCACGCGCACTACCTCGGCAGACTGCTCGAGGGCTTCGCGACGCTGCCCAATGGGACACACCGTTGGCTGATCCGGATTCCGGATTGGGACCTCAACTGGCAGGCGGTGTACCGCTACCGCGAGCCGCTGTTTCTGCCCAAGGGAACGGTAATTTCGATGCGCTTCCACTATGACAACTCGGCGGCCAATCCGCGCAATCCCAATTCGCCTCCGAAACGTGTAGTGGGGGGTAACCAGTCGACCGACGAAATGGCCCACCTGTGGCTTCAAGTGCTGCCTCGCGGATCGGGCGACCAGCGCGCGATATTACAGGAGGCGATGATGAAACGCCGCCTGGAGAAATATCCGGCCGATTTTTCGGCGCACTTTAATCTCGGCGCTCTCTTCCTCAGCCGCAAGGAGATTCCGTCAGCCATCGCCCACCTGGGCGCCGCCCTCCGCGTCGAGCCCGAGCAGCCGGCCGCGCTGAATGCCTTCGGCGTCGCGCTGGAGTCGGAGGGCAAGCTCGATGAAGCCGTCGAGCAGTTCCGGCACGTCCTTCGCGTGCGGCCTGACGACAGCAGCGCCCGATACAATTTGGCCAACACTCTGGCCGCTGAGGGCCGGCTCGAGGAAGCTGCCGCCGGCTTCCGCGAAGTGCTTGCCGGCCACCCGGAAGATCCGGCCGCGCACGAGCATCTGGTTCAGATACTGGAAGAGCTGGGCGACGCGGCCGCGTCGGCGGGACGCCTGCAACAAGCAGCCGGATGCTACCACGAGCTCGTCGCGCTGGAGCCTGGCAATCCGGATCTCCGAAACAACTTCGGCACCCTCCTCGCCCGGTCCGGCGACCTGGTCTCCGCCCTCGCGCAGTTCGAGGCTGCGGTGAGACTCGATCCTTCGCACGCGGCCGCGCGCCGCAACCTGGAACTTACCAGGCAAAAGATGCGACACTGAGGGGTCGGGTTGGCGATGTGCTCTCGCTGGTTGCGCTTGTTCTGGTTCTTCCTGGCCGCAGTCCCGCTTCCACTGGATGGGCAGGAGACGCCGGCGCAACTGGAAGCCCGCGCTCGCGAGCTGAAGTCGCGGGGGGATGCCGCCGGCTCGCTGGCGGTCTGGGAGAAGGCAGCCGCTCTCGATCCCCAATCCGCCCGCATCCAGGACGAGATCGGATTTCTATTGGCAGTGTTGAACCACCGCCAGGAGGCCATCCAGCACTTCGAGCGCGCGATCAGTCTGGACCCGCAATCGGCACTCGCCCGCTACCATCTCGGGGTTGCCTACTGGATCGAGCAGGATCCCAGCCACAGCATTCCGCAGCTTCAGACCGCTGTGGCGCTGGATCCCCAGAACTTCGATTACCGGTTCCATCTGGGGCACGCTCTGAACGCGACATCCCATTTCGCGGAGGCGCTGGGGCAACTCCAGACGGCCACCGCGCTCAATGCCAGGCATTCGGAGGCTTGGAATCAGCTTGGGCTGGCACGGCAGAATACGGGCGACGCGGCGGGCGCGGTCGAGGCCTACCAGCGCGCCGTGAACCTGGACCCCTCCAACCTGGACGCGCGCAATAATTTCGGCTTCATGCTGGTCAGCACCGGCCGTGCGGAGGAAGGCGTGGCTCAGTTCCGGGCCATCCTCAAGGCCGATCCTTCCAACAATATGGCGCGGGTCAACATCGGATTCGCTCACCTGCAGAAAGCCGAGCTCGACCAGGCCGAGGCGGACTTCCGCGAGGTGATCCGGCGTGATCCGAACTCGGCCGTCGCGCACTACGATCTCGCCGTAGCGTTGAAACAAGCAGACCAGCTCGATGCGGCGAAAGCCGAACTGGGGCGAACGCTGGCGCTCGATCCGGCCCTGGCGGAGGCGCACTACACGCTTGGCATCATCTACTGGCAGAGCGGCGATTTCGCCGAAGCCGCAAAAGAAATGCAGGCCGCCCTCTCCATCCGGCCCAATTACGCGGATGCGTACTTCATGCTGGGCACCGCGCTGAAACAGAAAGGCGACCTCGACGGCGCCGAGTCGGCCTTGCGCGCCGCCATCCGCATCGATCCCGGCGACCCCGGTCCTTACAACACCCTCGGTCAGGTTCTGCGCCAGCAGGGCAAGGTGGAAGCCAGCCGGCAGGAGTTCTCTGAAGGCGCCCGCGCCAAGCAGAAGAAGGACGCGGAATTGGGTAAGATGCTTCAGGGGAGCAATCGCCAGAGCGCCGGCACAGCTCCGCCGGGTAAATTGTAATCCCATGCGGCTTCAACGGATCGCGCTTTTCACCTACTTGAAGCTGGTGCTGGTCTTGGCCGGCAGTGTGCTGGCCCTCCGCTGTGGGGGAGCCAAGCCGCCGGAAAAACCGGCCCCTGCCGCCGCAGATGCCGCCAAACCGGTGGAGTACTTCCACGTGGATCCAGCCACCGCCGGATCGCTGCGCGGAAGGATCGTGTTCCGGGGCGCACGCCCCGCCAGGACCGCGATATCGATGGAATCGGAGGCCGCCTGCGAGCAGGCGCATGCCGGCCACGCCGTCTATGACGAATCCGTCCTAGTGGGCAAGGATGGGGGACTGGCCAACGCCTTCGTCTACATTCAGTCGGGTCTGGAAGGCAAGAACTTCGAGCCCGTGCAAGAAGCCGTGGCCCTCGATCAACATGGCTGCATGTTTGTGCCGCGCGTAATCGGCATCCGCGCCGGACAGATGCTGGATGTGAAAAACAGCGACGCGGTCTCGCACAATATCCACCCCATGCCCAAGGAAAACCGGGACTGGAACCAGCAGCAATCCCCTCAGTCGCCCGACCTGCAGCACCGCTTCCCGCGGCCCGAGATCATGATTCCCGTAAAGTGTAACGTGCACTCCTGGATGCACGCCTACATCGGAGTCGTGGCGCATCCGTATTTCGCCGTGACGGGCCCGGACGGGTCGTTCGAATGGACCAACGTGCCGCCGGGCGACTACACAATTGGCGTGTGGCATGAGAAACTGGGGGACCAGGCGAAGCCGGTCCACGTGGCGGCCTCTGCCGGTGCCGCCGTCGACTTCACCTATCGATAAGGTTTGTACCGTGGACCTCAACATACAAAGAAAGGCGCGATCAATGTCCAAAGCGGCGTGGCTGGTTTTCTTGGTATTGCTGTTAGTCTCGCTGGCAGGTTGCAGCCGGCCTCCCGCGGGTTCCTCCTATCGTGTCTATGTGAGCAACGAGGGCTCCGGCGACTTGACGGTCATCGACCCGGTGAAGATGGAAGCGCTGGCCACCTTGCCGCTGGGGAAGCGCGCCCGGGGAATCCATCCCAGCGCGGATGGGAAGCTGATCTTCGTGGCGCTGAGCGGCTCGCCATTTGCCCCTCCCGGGGTGGACGAAAGCACCTTGCCGCCGCCGGACAAGAGCGCCGACGGCATTGGCGTCTTCGACATCGCGCAAAACAAGATGCTGCGCAAAGTGCCTGGAGGCTCCGATCCGGAGCAGTTCGCGGTGGCGCGCGACGGCAAGCTGCTCTACGTCTCCAATGAAGACGCGGCGGGGCTCAGCTTCGTGGATCCGGCCAGCGGTCAGGTGTTGAAGACGCTCCCCACGGGCCGCGAGCCGGAAGGCGTGACGCTTTCCCCCGACGGCAAGCAGATCTTTGCGACCTCGGAGGATGAGGGAACCGTGACCGTGGTGGATGTCGCGACCCAGACCGAGGTGAAAAAGATCAAGGTCGGGCGGCGGCCTCGCGGCGTGGTATTCCTGCCCGACGGCACGCGGGCGTACATCACTAATGAAAACGACGCCACGCTGAGCGTGATCGATGTGGCAAAGGGCGAGGTGACGGGGACCATCCCGGTAGGCGCTGGTTTGAAGCCCATGGGAATGGCGATGTCGCGGGATGGGGCCAACCTCTACGTGAGCACCGGGCGCGGCAAGAAGCTGGTGATTATCGAACCGGCCACCGAGAGAATTGTGGCAGCCTTCGAGGTAGGCGATCGCCCCTGGGGCATCGCCCTGTCGCCGGATGAGAAGCTGCTGTTCACCGCCAATGGACCTTCGAACGACGTGTCGATCGTGGACCTGGCCACGCGCACGGTGCTCAAGAAGATCAAGGTAGGCGACCGCCCCTGGGGCGTGACGGTGGTGGTCCAGTAGCGCATTGCGCCACCACAGCAAGTCCTGGGCCTTCAGTGGTGGGGCAGGCGGTTCCGCCCGTCTCGCCCGCTTGCATCGATTCTTTCGTCGCGAAATACATGTTTGCGAAACCGTGTACTACGGATCCAGCGGATCCTGCGGATCGGCGTGGAGCGAGTCGAGGGTGGGCAGAAACTCCAGATCGAACGGCGACGTGCGGCCGAGAAGCTTGTAAGGCACGTAGCCGAGCTCGTCGAGGCAGCGCTTCTCGAAGGCGGCACTCTCGATGGACTGACTCTGGCTGAGATCGGTGGTGACGAGCGCTTTCTTATCGAACGGCATGCCGTAGCGGTACATCAGGCGCGCCGCGTTGCGCAGGTTGGTGGTGGTACGGCGCGCATGCGGGTCGATGAGGATCGCCTCGGCCGGTATGCCGAATCGCGTAATGAGGTCCCGTTTCATCTCGATGGCTTCGGCAAACTCGGTCAGTTGCGGATGAACGAAGCCTCCCGACACCAGCACGAACGGTGCCTTGCCGTCGCGAAAGCGTTTCGCCGCGACTTCATCGCGCAGCGCGCCGGCGGGCGAGAGCCGTACTCCCGGCCGGTCATTCCCGGAGCCCGGCACCACAATCACCGAGTAGGGATACCTGCTCCACACCACCGATTTCATCCGCTGGAAGGCCGCGCGATTTTCACCCGCTTCCATCGGTTCGTAGCGGCCCGCTTCGTCGCGATGGTTCAGGAGCATGAGTTCCAGGGCGAATCGCAGGGAGGGTGAGAATACCAGGTCCAGCCTCGCGCGGTCGTCCTCCATCACCGCGGCCAGCGTTTGCACCACGCGGCGGTACGCGACGGACTTGACGTCGTACGTGATGGAATCGATGGCCGGATAGCGAGGCGCTTTCCCCAGGCCGTAGACGTCGATCGCGTGGTTCACGCCGCGAATGCAGTCCGACCAGGCGCGCTCCAGAAACTCCTCGCCGCCGAGACCGTTGTAGCGAACGTACATGCCGCTCGAGCGCAGAGGCCCGTCGGTCAGGTCGCGGACGGCGGAGGAGGCGCGGTAGAGGCCGGCCAGCGCATGCGCCGCTTCGGCCGACTGCTGGTCGCTCCAAAGGAACGCGCCCGCGTAGCAGTCGAGATCGAGGTTGCAGGATTTGGCTGTATTGTCGAGAGCCTCCCGCCGAGCGGCGGCGATTCGCGCCAGAACGGCATCGCTCGCGACGGCGGCCCGCCCACCCGGCGTGCGCTCCAGCATGGAAAACAGATAGAAATTCTTGTCTTCGACCGGGGAATCAAGCCGCACTGGGGCGTGCGCGGGTTCGGGCGGCCTTTGCTGGGCGATCGCCGCGACGATGAGCAACACTACAACGGCCCAACGCCACACACTGCCGCGCGAGAATCGTATACGGGCGGCGGTGCTCATTGGCTGCTCCGCTTGATAGACCGGGCGCGGACGTGCCGGTCTCGGAATTGTAGCGCCATGTCTTCATCCTACCTTGCTCTCGCCGCCTCACTGCCCTCTTACGGTCACGGCTCCGTAACTGTTGGCAGCCGTGCAGTCGAATTGCAACCGCGCGCAGTCGAACGGAGCCGCGACCGTAGAGGGAGCGGATTTCGCGGCCGAAGCGAGGAATTCCCGAAAATGACGCTGGCGAACATTCTGGGAACGATGGTGCGGTCCGAACATCTCCATGACGGCCGGAGTCGCGAATCCCGGATCGCCCAGGTTGCGGGTCCAGTGCAGCGCATCCTTCAGTGCAGGGCTAATCGGTCGATGAGCCGCTCTCCGAACGGATCCGGCCATTCTAGCCGGCGATTACCGAGATTCCGGAGGCAAGAGTTTGGCTCAGGCGCACTGAATCCGCACGATCGCCAATTCGGACCCGCAGAGAGGCATTCCGCGTTCCCGTTTCCACCATGATGGCCACGCCGGGCTTCAATCCGAGTCGCGTCATCTCTCGTAAAGCCGCGGGGTCGCGGTCGGACACGCTGCTGATTTCGGCTGGTACACCACAGGCCCATCTTGATAGCAGCACCTCTTCGCGCGCTGGAAGGGCGCCGCTTCGCTCGGGGATCAGGTGCCCGTGTGGATCGGTTTCCGGGTCCCCCAATTTCGCCGCGATGCGATCCTCAAGCCGCTCCGAGATGAAATGCTCCAGCCGTTCTGCCTCATCGTGAACCTCGTCCCACGAGTAGTCGAGGAAATCATGGAGGAAACGCTCCAGCAAACGATGGTGGCGAAGAACCTCCAGAGCTCGCATCTTCCCGGCCGCTGTCAAACGCACGCCGTGATGCTTTTCGTACTTCACAAAGGGTGGTTTTTGTGCAGCGAGCTTTTGCAGCATTCCAGTCACGGAAGCAGCACGGATACCGAGATGCTGCGCGAGGGCGTTGCTGGTCACGCGTTCCCGTTCAGGCCCGGCCAGCTCCAGTATCGCTTTCAAATAGTCGTCTACGGATTCCGTGGTGTACGGTCCATGCACTCTAGGTAGCACTAAATCCTAGATTACTCTCGTCGCCGTGAGCGCGCAACCGGCCGGATTGATGACGCGAATCCTCGGCGCTTGACGTGAAGCAGTCCATGCACTAATATTTAGGTATGCCTAAATATTGGGTGCGTAGTCTGATCGTCCCGATGCAACTCCTGGCATTCTCGGTCTTCGAGTTGGCGCTACGCGTTCCGATGACGGCTCAGGGCGAGACGACGAGCGCAATTGTTGGTTCGGTCACCGATCCCACGGGTGCGGCGATCCCCGGCGCGACCGTGACCGTCACGAACATAGAGAATGGCCTGAAGCGATCCGTGAAACCGGACGACTCCGGGCGGTTTAGCTTTCCGCAGCTCAAGCCCGGCACGTACTCGGTGAAAGCGGAGGCAGACCGCTTTGAAGGACAGCAGAACAACACCGTGTCCGCTGGTCTTGGGCAGAAGCAAACAGTCGATTTCAAGCTCAACATCGCATCCGCCAGCGAAAGCATCCTGGTGCAGGAGCAAGCGCCTCTGATCAACCCGGAGAATCCCAACACCTCGATGACCCTGACCGCCCGATCCATTGAAAACCTTCCGAATCCGGGTGGCGACATGACCTACCCGCTGCAGTTCGCCGCTGGCGCACTCATAAACACCGCAGGCAGCGGCAACGACTTCGTCGGGGGCACGAACGGCTATGGCAACGTCCAATTCAATGGCCTCCCATCCCTCTCAAACGGGTATATCGTCGATGGACTGGAAACCAACGATCCGCTGACAAATCTGAATAGCGGCCTTTCGACCAATCTGGTGCTTGGATTGAATTCGATCGCGGAGGTGACCGTTAACACCGTGTCCTATGCCGTCGATCAGGGCCGGTACGGCGCTTCTCAGGTCAACTACATCACGAAATCCGGCACCAATCGGTTACACGGAAACTTGTATGAGCTATGGAACGGCTCGAGATTCGATGCCGCCGACTACTTTACGAACGCCACCTCCGGAAACCACAAACCGCGCTCCACGGTGAATCACTTCGGCGGAAGTTTGGGAGGCCCGATCCTCCACGACAAGCTGTTCTTCTTCTTCGATTCCGAATGGGTTCGGATTGCCCTGCCGATCGTCAATTCGACGACCGTGCCAACGCCGGCATTTCAGGACTATGTCCTGCAGCAACTGGCTCGCGGGGGGGTTGACTCCGTAACCGGATCGACCTATCAACCGGCACCGCAACTGGTGCCGTTCTACAAAAAGCTGCTTTTTTCGCTTTACGGCATTACCGCAGGGGTTCCGCTGCCGGTCCTCGGCTGTCCGTTGTACAGCGATGGGACCGCAGCAAGCGGCAATCCGCCCAACGGAAACGGTTGTGCGAACCGCCAGAGTATTTCGCATTCGAGCGACGATCGCGAGCAGGTACAAACGGCTCGCATCGACTACAACATCGATGCGCGGAACATCGCGTGGTTCCGATTTCAGTCCGACACCGGCCTTCAGGCTGCTTATACCGATCCGATCAATCCGCTCTTCAACGCCATCTCTTCGCAGCCGCTCTACTCGTTCGCATCGGGCTACACGCATGTGTTCTCCGGGCGTCTGGTGAACTACTTCAACCCGGCGTTCTCCTGGTACGAAAGCCTGTTCGGGCCAGACGACTTTCAGAAAACGCTGGCGGCGTTTCCGATCGTCCTCCAGGGCAGCGGAGCCAACGCGCCGTTCACCACTCTCGGAGGGCTGGATAACACGTGGGTTCAGGGAAGGCGCGCCACACGTTTTTTCATCAACGACAATCTGGCCTGGACCGTGGGGCCGCACGAACTAAGGGTCCCCTCAACAATAACAACTCACAATTTATCGGTTCTCTGGCATAACCGGGCTTCACCGGTGGAGATCTGCAACACACTAAATCGGCTCGGAATGCCTGTAAAATTAGGCCTCGCGCGCACATTGAGATCCCGTGGCCGATATCGGCCAGATTTGTTATAGTACCGATTAGGAGACGCAGGCCAATCGGAACTATAACATTATGCGACCAACTTCCTTCCGCC
>JAIQFL010000009.1 GCA_020073365.1 Terriglobia bacterium
GGGGCCAATGTCCGCCGTTCTATAATTGCATTGCCGGAGGGAGAAAACGAGCTTTGTCCACCATTCGAGATAAGAGCCACTCCGCCTTCGGTCGAGGCCATCCACAAGCGGCCAAGGTGATCGGAGCAAATCCAGCCTATTTCCCCTTTCGGAAGGCCCTCCGCGTCGCTGTAGAACTCGAATCTTCCTCCGCGAAAACGGGCCAGGCCGTACGGGTCAAAGCCGACCCAAAGATCGCCTCGCCGGTCTTCGGCGAAGAATCGGGGCGTCCCGAGAGCGGGGGGCCTCTCGCTCATGAGCGGCAGGCCATCCGCAACCCCGTACTGCTGAATCTCTCCGGTCTTTCGATTCCATCGCGCCAGGCCGCGCGCCACGCCGATCCAGACGTCTTGCCGCGAGTCTTCGAACAGAAGTAGAACACGATCGTCCGGCAGGCCGTCCCGCTTCGTGTAGATGTTCTGCGGCGGAGTGCGCGCGAGATCGGTCACGTGCACCGGCGCCCGAAACCGCAGCAGCCCGTTGAAGGTCGGTACCCACCATTCGCCGGTATGATCCTGAAACGTGATTTGCGAATCGCCCCAGGCGTAATTGATCCCTGGCGGTCTGTAAGGGTCCACGGGGACGAACTTGCCGCCCTGGAAAACATGGAGGGTGAGCCGGCCCTCGCTTGAGGAAATGGCGCATACCCGTCCCTCACGATCTTGCGTGAGCGCATGCATTCGAAGGGAGAACAGCCCGTCGTCCTTCGAGAACCTGGTGAAATTATGGCGCGTGACTTTGATGGCGCCAGGTCCTGCCGCCCAGAGATTACCGTCCGCATCCTCCGCGATGGAATAGATGAAAGTATCGGGCCACGTGGCGACCGGATGGAACACAGACCCGCTGGCGGATTCGTCCGGCTGGAATTCAAACAGGCCCCAGCCTCCCACCCACAGCTTGCCATCCGCTGTTTGAAGGATTGTGATCATTGTTTGATTGAGGACACTGCGATTGAGATAAACACCGGCGACCGCGAATCTTCCGCCCTGCTCCGCAATGCGGCAGATGCCGTAGCTAGTGGCCGCCCAGATGCGCCCTTGAAAGTCCTCGGTGACGTTGCCGAAGAAATCCTTGGCACGGTCAGAGCGCCCGATACGCGTGGTTCTTCCACCGCTCTCGATCACAAACAATCCATCATGCGATCCGGCCCACAGTCTCCCATCCCGGTCTTCGAAGAGAGAGAAGATGCGTAGGTTATCCACTTCCGGGCTGGGCAGGGGCACGCGCTCGGCTGAAAATCCGTCGCCATTCCTTGTCAGACGCCAGAGGCCGCCTTCGGTGCCTGCCCAGATCGACCCGTCTCGGCGTTCGATTAAACGGTTCACCTGGCCCGCCAGCACGCCTTGGCTGAACTGGTACGGAATGCAGTGTTTTCCGGTGGTGGCCTTAGGATCGAAACGGCAGATCCCGCGATAGGTGGCGATCCAATACTCGCCTGCCCGTGTTTCGAGCACATCCGTTACTGCGCGATTCGGCAGGCCATCGGCTGTTGTGTAATTGGTGAACTGATACCCGTCGAAGATCGACAGGCCTTCCGCGGTTCCGAACCAGAGATACCCGCGCGAATCGCGCCGGATCGAGGAGACACTGTCACGCGCCAATCCGTCCGCGGTGGTATAGGCGCGGACCGGCAGGTCCTCCGCGGCGGCCAACCAGGAACCCAGGACTACCCAAACGGCGCGCATGAGAACGCTCCGCATATGGTTGACTATTGTACTCCCGCACGAAGGCTGCCGGCCGCCGCCATTCGCAGAACGGTACTGCCCGCCCGGAGAGCGTCCTTGCCGCCGGCATTACCAGCTTCCGCTCGAAACTCAGCATGTCGATATGAGAGGGGAACGTTATGAAAACACAAATTACGAGGCAGCCGCTGGTACTACCGATCCGCCACCCGCATGAATATGCGGGTTGTTGCCGTAGCAGAGCGGCCAGATACTTCGCATAAGGAGGGAATTTGAGATCTGGAAGGGAATCTCAGGCATCAGGCTTAGATTGGCAGTATCTTTGTGCGCCGTACCGGGGCGAAGCGCCGTCATTTCACTTTCGCTCACCGGAACTCTGCCACGTCGGCAGAAGTTTTTCAGCCGAGCTTCATGCTCACCGGCAAAACCAGCATCGGCATCTCCACCTGGAGTTTTGGTGGAGGGACCAACGCCCAGGCACCGTGATCCCGCCGGGCGGGTTCGTTCCGCTGGTGGCGCTTTTCGGGGCTGCTGTTACCGCCGAACGATATCCGGCAAGGAGGAAAAAATGAAATATAGTGCCTTAGGTAAGACAAGGGAGGGGGAAAACATGAGAAATATATGGAACAGCCTGTCGAAAGCAGCGGCGCCGATCGCCGCGGCGGCCATCCTGGCGCTTGCAGCGGCAAAACCGGGTCACGCCGATACCTGGAATGCGGCAGTGGGCGCGCAGAGTGCCGACAAAGGCAAACAGGCTCTGGCCTTTCTTTCGAACGAGCTTTGGATCCACGTTGGCGACGGCATCCGTTGGACCGCTGCCACTGATGAGCTCCATACCGTAACCTTCCTGAAGACCGGCCAGATACGCCCGCCGCTTTTCGCGGCCGGCAACTCGGGCCCCTTTGTGGGATGCCCGAACGCTACACCCGACGGATCGAGCTTCGATGGGTCCACCTGCGTCACCTCGGCGCCATTGACGATCGGGCAGACCTATACTGTGCACTTCCCGACGGCCGGCAACTACAAGCTGGTGTGCCTGGTGCATCTGAGGATGACCGGTGCGGTGCATGTGCTTCCCACATTGCAGCAGCTTCCTCACGATCAGGACTTCTACGACCGGCAGGCAGTTCAGGACAAAGCCGAGCTGCTTTGGGGCGCCTTCGTCCTGGAAGGTCTCGGCAATGCCGTGGCGGAGCCGAGCTCCGCGCATGGGGTGACCGCGGGGATCGCGGACATCACCGCGACAGGAGGGGGATCGAGCACCGCGTCCGTGATGCGCTTCCTGGGCGCGACGATGGTCGTGCGTGTGGGGGACACGGTCGAGTGGACGAATCGCGCGCCGGCGATCTTTCACACGATTACGTTCGGAACGGAGCCCACGAACGCCTTTCCTCCTTTCCCCCAGGGGCTTCCCACAGATCCCGACGGGGTCAGGCACACAGTCATCAGTTCTCCCAACCAGAGCGTGAATTCTGGCGTTATCGGCTCGCCGAACCAGGAAACGGTTGGAGCCCCGCAGTTGTCTCTGGACTTCACACGCTTTCGGGTGACATTCACGTCTCCAGGCACTTTCAATTACATCTGTGCCCTTCATGACCAAATAGGCATGAAGGGGACGGTGATCGTTCACCCGTAGGAGCGCCAAATGAAGCGGCGACTGTTGTACTTGTGCTGGATGGCGGTTTTGTGCGCCGGGCAAGCGCCGGTGCTCCCCGCGCAAGAGGCGAACTACCGGGGCGGCTTAGTGACGCCGCCCCTGCCAAAACCCAGGTTCGTTCTTACCGACACCTCGGGCGCTCCTTTTGATTTCTGGCATAGAACGCGTGGATACGTCACGCTCCTGTTCTTCGGCTATACCTATTGCCCCGACCAGTGTCCGATGCACATGGCGAACCTCAGCGCCGCGCTGAAGAAGATGCCGGTTCGTATTGCGGATCAGGTCAAGCTTGTCTTCGTAACCACGGATCCCGCGCGTGATTCTGCGGCCGTTCTGCGCCGGTGGCTGGATCTGTTCGACCGCCGTTTCGTCGGCCTGACTGGAACCGAACGGGCCATCCAGGCAGTCGAACGAGCGGCTGGCGTCCCTTTGGCGGAAAAAACGGGACTGCCAAATGGCAACTACGGCGTGTCGCACGCAAATTTCGTAATCGCCTACACGAGAGATAATCTGGCGCATGTTATCTATCCCGGCGGGGTAAGCAAGGATGATTGGGTGCACGACCTGTCTCTGTTGATCAGGGAAACCTGGAACCGCCCGGCGGAGTAGGGCCGTTCGTATTTCATCTCAGGGAGCACTTCCTTGAGCGCGATTCAGCGCCGCCTGCGCCGGTCGAATAACACGGCACTATCAGGATTTGATGTGGCTGTTCCTGCCGTTTCTGAGCGGAAACCCGACATTCTCGGGAACGCCCCCGCTCATTCCCGGGGTCATCCCGATTGTGCAAGTAGGGGCTTCATGAAGTCCTCAAGAATCGTCTCGCCTGGATGGATGGGTGAAACCTTGCTGATTTCTTGGCCATAAATTTCCGTTGAAGAAACGATTGGGCCACAGATGTACACGGATGAACACTGATAATTCCTATCCTTTCTTATCCGTGTTGATCCGTGTTTATCTGTGGCCATAACTCTTTCGCCCGGGCGCAGGGGGCGCTTGGGCGGACTGTTTCATGTCGACTCTCTACCGGCGTTTCTGGCGGGCGGAGATCAGCTCTTCGATGTTCACCAGATCGGTGGGATAGTCGCCCGTATAGCAAGCGTAGCAATACTCGTGGCGGTCGTCCGCAACGGCTTTGCGGAGCGACGCCAACGAAAGATAGCCCAGAGAGTCGGCTTCCACAAACCGGCGAATTTCTTCCACGCTGTGATTGGAGGCGATCAACTCGCTGCGGGTAGGGGTGTCGACTCCGTAGAAACAGGGCGAGACAGTCGGCGGGCAGGAGATGCGCAAGTGGACCTCGCGGGCGCCGGCCTGGCGCACCATGCGGACGATCTTCCGGCTGGTGGTACCGCGCACGATGGAATCGTCCACCAGAACCACGCGCTGTCCCTGCAAAAGATGGCGGACGGGGTTGAGCTTCAGCTTCACGCCGAAATCGCGGATGGCCTGCGAAGGCTCGATAAAGGTGCGGCCCACGTAATGGTTGCGGATCAGCGCCTGTCGAAACGGGAGGCCGGATTCGGCGGAATAGCCAATGGCGGCGGCGACTCCCGAATCAGGAACGGGAACCACGAGGTCGGCATCGGCGGGGCACTCCCGCGCCAGCAGCCGGCCGAGGTTCTCGCGTGATTCCTCCACGGCGCGCCCGAAAACAATGGAGTCGGGGCGCGAGAAGTAGACGTGCTCGAAGACACACTGCGAGAGGGCCTGCTTGGGAGCCCAACGCTCGCGGTTCACGCCCTCCGGGCCGACGATCACCATTTCGCCGGGCTCCACGTCGTTCAGGTAGACCGCGCCGATGAGGTCGAAGGCGCAGGTCTCGGAGGCAAAGACGTGGCACTTGCGGCCGCCCGAGAATTCCATTTCTCCCACGGCCAGCGGGCGGAAGCCGTGCGGGTCGCGGGCCACGATGATGCGGTCCTGGGCCAGGAAGACCAGCGAGAATGCGCCTTCCAGTTGCAGCAGGGCCTCGCGCAGGGCGCCGGCCAGCGTACGCTCGGAAGAGTGGGCGATCAGGTGGAGGATGACTTCGGTATCGCTGGACGCCTGGAAGATGGAACCGAGCCGGCCGAGATGGGCGCGCAGTTCGGCGACGTTGGTGATGTTGCCGTTGTGCGCCACCGCTACCCGTCCTTTGTTGCAGGAGACGGAAAAGGGCTGGGCGTTGAGCAGGACGGTGTCGCCCGCCGTGGAATAGCGGGTGTGTCCGATTGCCAGTTCGCCGGGCAACGTACCCAGCACCGGGCTGGTGAAGATGTCGGCGACGTGACCCATGGACTTGTGGCAGAAGATTTCATCGCCATCGGTAGTACAGATGCCGGCGCTCTCCTGCCCGCGATGTTGCAGGGAGTACAGCCCCAGGTACGCCAGCTTGGCAGCTTCGGGGTGGCCTGAGATGGCCACAACACCACACTCTTCGTGGAACTTATCGTACATAGGCGCCTCTCAGTGGGGCAGACCATCGGTTTTCGTGGTCTGCCGCGCTTAGCTGGCAACCGCAGAGGGGAGCGCCAGACAGACGACAAAAACCGATCGTCTGTCCCACGTGCTCATCGAACATAGGATTCCAGGGCCCCATCGTATGCGGATTTCAGAACAGCGATTTCCCACGAGCCCAGCGTGATGGTGCGCTGCCGGATCTCGATTCCCTTCTCAATTGTAACGCCGACTATGGGGGCTTCGACCTCGTACTTTTCGGCGATGGCCACCACGCGCTTGGCGTTCGCGGTCGAGATGAGAATGCGCGAGGGAGCCTCGTGGAATGCCACCACTTCGGGCCGAAGGTTGGAAACCAGCTCGATCTGCGCTCCGATTTCGGCCGGCCCGAAAGAGCATTCGGCCAGCGCCACGGCCAGCCCGCCATCGCTCAGATCGTGCGCCGACTCGGCCAGGCCCTCCGCGAGGATTCTGCGAATGGCGTACTGCACGCGCTGTTCGTACTCCAGGTCGAGCAAGGGTGGCAGGCCCCAGAGCTGCTTCACAATCTCCTTGGCGTATTGGGTGCCGCCGAGACGCGCGTCGTCGCAGGCGCCGATGCCGCCCAGCAACACCACGGCGCGGCCGGCGTTCTTGAAGGGGATGGTGACAGGCGGGGCGGTCTTCAGCAGGCCCACGATTCCCAGCACCGGCGTGGGAAAGATGCCTTCCCCCAGCGTCTCGTTGTAGAGGCTCACGTTGCCGCCGGTGATAGGAGTGTCGAAGAAGCGGCAGGCATCGGACATGCCTTCGATGGCTTCCACTAACTGCGCCATGATCTCGGGGCGTTCCGGGTTGCCGAAGTTGAGGCAGTTGGTGGCCGCCACGGGGCGCGCGCCCACCGTGGCGAGATTGCGGCAGGCCTCGGCCACCGCCAGCATCGCGCCTTCGCGGGGGGAGAGGTAGCTGTAGCGGCCGTTGCCATCGAGCGACATCGCGATCGACGTGCCGGTCTCCTTGATGCGGACGATGGCCGCCTCCGCGCCCGGGCCCGCGATCGTATTGGTGCGAACCTGATGATCGTACTGCTGCCAGATCCAGCGCTTGGAACAGATATCGGGAGCGGCGAGCAGCGCCGGGAGGGCGTTTTGCACGTCGGGTTTCGGCAGGACGGGAGTAGCCAGCACAGGGGCCGGCGCCGCGTTGTGGGGGCGGTCGTAGAGGGGAGCCTCGTCGGCCAGTTCCCGATTGGGGATCTCCGCCACGACTTCGCCGTGATGTTTGACGCGCAGCTTTCCATCGAGCGTCACCATGCCGATTTCCACGGCTTCCAGGCCCCACTTGCGGAAGACCTCGAAGACCTCCCCTTCCCTGCCCTTCTGGGCTACCAGCAGCATTCGCTCCTGACTCTCGGAGAGCATGATCTCGTAGGGAGTCATGCCGGTAGCGCGCTGGGGGACGCGGTCGAGCTCGATCTCGATGCCCACTCCGCCACGGCTGCCCATTTCGCAGGTGGAACAGGTCAGCCCCGCGGCGCCCATATCCTGGATGCCCACGATGGCGCCGGTCTGCATGGCTTCCAGGCAGGCTTCCAGCAGAAGCTTCTCCATGAACGGGTCGCCCACCTGCACGTTGGGGCGCTTCTGCTTGGACTCTTCGGTGAATTCGGCGCTGGCCATGGACGCGCCGTGAATGCCGTCGCGGCCGGTGCGCGCGCCTACATAGATGACGGGGTTGCCCACGCCCGCGGCCTTCGCATAGAAGACGTCTTCCTTCCGGCAAACCCCCAGGGCGAAGACGTTGACCAGCGGGTTGCCGTCATAGCAGGGCTCGAAGATGCACTCGCCACCCACCGTGGGAACGCCAAAGCAGTTGCCGTAGTGCGCGATTCCCGAAACCACGCCTGCGACGATGCGCCGGTTGCGCGCCCCGGTCACCGCGTCGTCCGTCCGGCCGAAGCGCAGCGAATCCAGCACCGCGATGGGCCGCGCGCCCATCGTGAAGATGTCGCGCAGAATGCCGCCGACCCCCGTAGCCGCGCCCTGAAAGGGTTCGATGAAGCTCGGATGATTGTGCGACTCGATCTTGAAAGCGATGACGTAGCCACCGCCGATATCGATGATGCCGGCGTTCTCGCCGGGACCCTGCACCACCAGCTTGCCGCGCGTGGGCAGCTTCTTGAGGTGCAGGCGCGAGCTCTTGTAGGAGCAATGCTCGCTCCACATCACGCTGAAGATGCCCAGTTCGGTGTAATTGGGCTCGCGGCCCAGAATGTGGATGATCTTCTGGTATTCGGCAGGGGTCAACTGGTGCTGTGTGATGAGCTCGGCGGTGGTCATCTTTTTGCCGCCGGCGCCAACGATGGCCAGGCGCCCTGAACCACCCGCAGCATCGATTCGAAGACCACCAGGCCGTCGCTCGAGCCCATCAGCGGCTCAGTAGCGCGTTCGGGGTGCGGCATCATCCCCATGACGTTTCGCTCGCGGCTGAGAACCCCGGCGATATCGCGTAGCGATCCGTTGGGGTTGTCGAGGTAGCGGAAGGCGACGCGGTCCTGGGCTTCGAGCTCGTCGAGCGTACGGTCATCGGCGAAATAACAGCCTTCGCCATGCGCGATGGGCATGCGCAGAATCTCGCCCCGGTGCGCAGCGGAAGTGAAGGGCGAGTGGGCGGTCTCGGTGCGCAGGTGCACGTCGCGGCAGATGAACTTGAGGCTCCGGTTGCGGATGAGTGCGCCGGGGAGCAGCCCGGCTTCCACCAGGATCTGGAACCCGTTGCAGACGCCCAGCACGAGGCCGCCAAGGGCCGCAAACTGGCGCACGGCCTGCATCACCGGCGAGAACTTGGCGATGGCCCCGCAGCGGAGGTAGTCGCCATAGGCGAAGCCGCCGGGAAGGATGACGGCATCCACGTCGCCCAGGGTGGCGGAGTCGTGCCAGATGAATTCGGCCTTTTGCCCGAGGTTGCCCGAGACCGCGTAGAAAGCGTCGTGGTCGCAATTGCTGCCCGGAAAGACGATGACACCAAATTTCATGGTTTATGTTTTGGGGAGGCTAATCTTTATTTTATCAGAGCCCCATGCGTCTGGCTTCCAGCCGAGGATTGGGGGTGCGTGGTATGCGCATCGGAGAATGTGTCGACCTTTCCTGGGATTGCCTTCGCAACGTTGCGCCGGATCGTTGGGCAATTCCCGTGCCTCTTGGCAAGTTAAAGACGGAACGAATGGTCCCGGTAGACTCGTTCGTCTGTGAGCTAGTTCACCGCCTGCGCTTCTTCCGCTCTTTCGACCCGCTTCCCCTTGATGGCCACCTGCTATCCCGTCCCCACGGCAAGACCGCCTTGATCCGCCAGTTGCGCTACTACCTGCACGAAGTCTGTGCAGCAGCCGGTATTCCCACCCGCATCGTTCCGCACCAGCTTCGACACACCTACGCAAGTGAGATGATTCGCGCCGGCGTAACGATACCCGCGCTCATGAAACTACTCGGCCACAAGGATCCAGGGATGACGATGCGGTACGTCGAGATTTACCGCGAATGATCTCCTGCGCGAGTTCCGTCTCGCTCGCTCCCAACCTCGCCATCTCATCCCACAGCCGAAGGCACCGATGATTACGTCACGCGCCGGTGTCGGTGGTCTTGTTGACTCGTTGCTCTTTGCTCAACACGCGATCGAAATGTTCCGTCGATCCCTCCCCGATGGCCCTCCCAGACACTGCCTCGACCGGCTTTCTAATCGGTTGACCAAGATCCTCTCGGAAATACGCAAACTCAACCCGCCCGGATAACGGGCAGAGATTGGCCGGATAAGTCGGCTAGTCGTACATCTGACCGCCACTCAACTCCCGGTTGACGCGCTACTATATCGTTTCACTAAAATATATCCGATTAATTAGACCTCTCTCATGGAGGGCAATTGATTAACGGCTTCCGTCTGGTTACGCCGGTGGCGGGTGGGCCTCGGAAGGGGCTTTGTGCCTTTTGGACTGGAACAGATTCTGTAAGGTGTCGATGATGGAGCAGCTTTGTTTTTGGCGGCTGTTTGAATGACACTGGTGAACCCGGCAAAGGCCTCCGCACCACGCTCATTCTTAGAACCATGAGAAAGCTGGCGCAGAATCACCGCCGATCGCAACCTACGCTCCCCACGGTTGTTGGTTGGGTCGATCGTTGGATCGTGCAGGAACAGCAGTACCCTCTCTCGATCATGCTGCAGACCGATTCCGTCCAAAAGCCGTTGGTTGTCCTCGTCCTTCAGCATGCGAGGGCGCAGGTGCGTCGTAAGTTCTTCCTCAATCCGTTCCACCTCGGCCTCGAACTGCTTGGCCTTTCCGGCCCGTTGGTCGCGCCAGAGTTGGCGGGCTTCTCGCAGGATGCTCTTCAGTTTCAGCCCAAAGCTACGGGCGCGGCCAGCCTTGCGCTCCAGCACCTCATTGATATTCTCCTTGAGGTGATCCAAGCATTTCTGCTGCTTGACCCCCAACAACTCCTTGGCATCGTAACTCTTGCCCCGGTCGGTGACCATCACTCCCGCGTAGTCGGCGGGAATCAGTTCCCGTACCTCTTCGTTGCGATGCCTGCGGCGAATCTGAAACACCGCGGCCTGGTCGGTATCGAAGGCCATCAAATGGGCCTTCTGCCCGTGAATCCGCCATCCGGTGTCATCCGTGTAGACCGCTGGCGCAGTGGCCACGCCCGCACGTAGCTCCTGGTAGGCATTCCCGACCACCCCCTCCGACTTCTTCAACGCGTCCTGGGTCAGGGCGCTCTGCGTCACTTCGATTCCCGTGAACTCCCGCAGAATCGCGGGCAACTTGCGCACCGGCACGCCCATGCCGTAGTGCACCGTATGCATTACTAATCGTTAAAATCTTTGCGTGCCGCGACGATTTCAAGCGGCTTTCTCCTGGAGCGCATTGATCTGCTTAAGGCTGGTTCGCGCCGAAGTTACCGTCGTGCCATTTCCACCGCCTCCCCCCAGAACGTCTCCGGCAGTCGTGACCGCGACGGTTGCCCGCTACGCCATTGTTCCAATCGCTGCTTCAGTTGCAATAAATCGTCGGGTATCGCTTCTTTCTCGCAGGACATGCCCCACGGTACTACTCACTACCATCCCCCGTCACGCACGCTTGCCGAAGGCTCACGATGCAATCCGTTGCGAAGCCGCTGACGGCACCGTATTCTTCCTCGACAGGTCCCTCGGCGTAGAGCCAATCCGAAAGGATCTCATCAAATCCGGTCTGGAAGTTGAGATTCACGACGACCACTTCGCTCGCGATGAGAAGGATCGTGTCTTGGCCCCGGACGGTCGGCGAGCGGGGCTGGGTTGTGCCCACCAAGGATCAGAGACTGAGATATCGTCCACTGAAGATCAGGGCGCTGCGAGCCAGCAACGCCAGAGTGTTCGTCCTTACCGCCGGCAATCTCCGTGGAATCGAGATCGCTGCGGTCCTCCCGGTGGCACTACCACGGATTCACAAAGTCCTCCACTCCCGGGCGGGACGGTTCCGTGGCGCGCGTCTCAGCATCCGGACACGTCTCTATCACATGATTGTCACACGATCTTAATCCCTGGGGTCGTCCCGTAGCTCCCCTTGCCGCCATTTGGGCCGGTGCCGAAATACGGGCGGTACGTGCGGAAACAACTTGCCCTGAATCAGCAACTTGGAAGCGGATGTTTGGCCCGTCAGGTGCACTATTTCGGGGCGTGAATCCGAGAGTTTTGATCGTCCTGGCATTGGCCGCGTCCGCCGGCGCACAAGAGACCGCTCCCCTGAAACTCACGTTGCGCGAGGCCGTTTCGCTGGCGTTGAAGCAAAACCCGCAGGTGATCCTGGCCAACCTGGGTGTGTCGCAAAGCCAGCAGGATCGCCAGATTGCCCGCTCGGCGCTGCTGCCGCAGGTGAACGGGAACGTCTCAGAGACCGTGCACCGCGTCAACCTGCAGACGGCCATTGGGTTCAGCTTCCCCGGCTTTCCGCAGCACATAGGGCCGTATTACGTGTTCCAGGGAGGCGTGGGCTTTAACGCGCCGGTATTCGACCTCACCCTGTGGCGCCGCTATCGTTCGGCTGAGCTGGGCATCGATAGCAGCCGCGCGCAGGAAATGTCGGTGCGGGAAGAGAGCGTTCTGCTGGTGGTGTCGCAATACCTGGGAAGCCAGCGGGCGGCCGCGGACGTCCAGGCAGCGCAATCCCGTGTGGAACTGGCGCAGGCGCTCTACGATCAATCGGCCGACCTCCAGAAGAACGGCGTCGGCACGGGGATCGACACGCTGCGTTCCAACGTGCAACTGCAGAACGAGAAGCAACGGCTGATCGTGGCGCGCACCCAACTGCAAACTACGCTGTACGGCCTCTCCCGCCTGCTGAACGTCGATCCGCACCGCACCATCGAGCTGGCCGATCAGGTCAGCTTCTTCGACACGCCCGAGGTCTCGCCCGACCAGACGCTCGAACGCGCTTATAGCGCGCGGCCGGAACTGCGCCAGATCCTCTCCCAGGAGCGGCGCGCCGAGCTGGAGCTCAAAACCGCCGTGGACCAACGGCTTCCCAGGCTCTCGCTGACAGGGGGTTGGCTGGAGCAGGGGCTCACGCCCTCCAGCATCATCCCGGTGTATCAATACCAGGCCAATCTGGATTTTCCGTTGTTCACCGGCGGGCGCATCCAAGCCCAGCGCGCACAGGCGGAACTGGCCATCCGGCAACTCAAGCAACAGGAGCAGGAACTGCGCAACCGCGTGGCCCTGGAAGTGAGAACCGCTATCGCCCAGTCGGAAGCGGCGCGCAGTGAAGTGACCGTCGCGAACCTGGGGGTGGACCTTGCCAGGCAGGAGGTGGTGCAGGCGCGCGACCGCTTTCAGGCCGGCGTGGCCAACAACATTGAAGTGATCACCGCGCAGGACGAGCTGGCGCGGGCCAACGACAATCAGATCGCGGCGTTGTACCGGTACAACCAGTCGCGGGCGGACCTGGCGCACGCGGTCGGGCAAATGGAGGCGGTTTACGCAAAGTAGAGAAAGGCCGGAGAGTCTTCGGGCAGACAGCAGGTGCTGACCGCCCATCTGACGCCCTACGATGGGGCGTATCGAGCGGCGCTGGAGCGCACCACGCAGATGCTGCACACGCGAGGTTCTTCGCTTCCGGACGCGGCCCGGCAGGCCCACGGAATGATCTATGGAAGCGTGATGCGGCAATCCGGTATGCTGGCTTTTGCGGATGCGTTTTGGGTAATGGCGGTTTTGTTTGTGGTGATCGTTCCGCTCATGTTCCTGATGAATAAATCGTGACCGGGGAGGGGTCCGCTCATGGTGGAGTGAGCCCCGGCCCTGCCGAAATATGGGCAAATAGCGGCGGCAGCGCTCCCATCGGGGAAGCGCAAGCGATTTCGGATAAAGGACTTCTGCGCGAGGTCCGCATTTGGTGCTTCCCATGCTGGGTGTCACGGAAGGAAGGTTCAGAGACCGATGCCAAATCTGGTGGAAGATCTGTCGAAGCCGAAAACCGCTCCGGCGCCGGCACTCACTCCGCGGAAGAGCTTGTCCATGAAATACGTCGCTTTCGCGGTCGTCCTGTTAATCGCCGCAGGTGCAGCCGTCGCGGTCTACCTGCATTTCCAGGATCGCGTGTCCTCGGATGACGCCAACGTGGATGGGCACATCAGCGCCATCGCGCCCAAGGTTGCGGGCAACGTGGCGGAAGTGCTCGTCGAGGACAATCAGCCGGTGAAGGCCGGGCAGGTGCTGGTGCGGATCGATCCTCGCGATTTGCAGGCCAAAGTGGACATGGCCAAGGCGGCCGTGATGCAGGCGGAGAGCCAGTTGCGTTCGGCCCAGGTGGTGGTGCCGTGGACCAATGAAACCACCCAATCGGGAGCCGTGGCGGCCACTGCGGGATTGGCCGACACGCAGGCTGAAGTGGACCGGGCCCGCATCGGCTACGAGCAGGCTTCCGGGTCGGATCTGCTCTACGCTCAGGCGAACGTGCGCGCCAAGCAGGCCAGCAGCGAGCGCGCCCAGGCCGACTTGGCACGCATGAAGCCCCTGGTGGACAAGGCCGAGATTTCGGGGCAGCAATACGACGCCTATGTGGCCGCCGCGCGCGTCGCGGAAAGCGAGCTGCAGGCAGCCCAGGAAAAGCTGGGTTCGGCGGAGAAGGAAGCCGCCATCCGTAAGGCTTCGCTGGATGTCGCACTGTCGCGCGTGAACCAGGCGAAGGCCCAGGTGGAGACCTCGGTGGCCAACCGCAAACAGGTCGCCATCCGGACCGCGGACGTCGGGGGCTTCTCGGCTGCGGTGGCCGCGGCGCGCGCCAGGCTGGAAGCCGCCGAACTGGAGCTCAGCTACACGTCGATTGCAGCGCCGGTGGATGGCGTAGTCACACGCAAGAGCGTAGAGGCCGGCCAGATCGTTTCGCCCGGCCAGGGCCTGATGACCATCATTCCGCTCAACGACGTCTGGGTGACAGCCAATTTCAAAGAGACCCAGCTTGCTAACGTGCATCCCGGCCAGAGGGTGGAAATCAGGGTGGACATGTACGGTAAGATCGTGACCGGGCATGTGGATTCGATTGCCGGCGCGACCGGGTCGAGGTTGAGTCTGCTGCCGCCGGAGAATGCCACCGGCAACTTCGTCAAGGTGGTGCAGCGCCTTCCGGTCAAGATTCTGGTGGATCGGCAGGACGGCCTGGTCCTGCGACCCGGCATGAACGTGGACGTAACCATCTTCACCCGCTAGCTGGATTCTGATCGGAGCCACGACCGTAACGGAGTTGTACCCCGGCACGCTCGTCGACCCACTTCCGCATCCGCTGGTTCAACGGCGGAAAGGGTACGGCCGGAGTCTCGAAAGCACCGGTGACTGCATCCGTCCATCCCGCCAATCAATTACACTTTGTTGGCAGCGAAACAGGGACGCCGAATGCCGGCCCGCCACTACATCTTTGACCGAGACGTCTTGACGCCATTTGTTTTTGGGCCTCTTCAGCGCCCGCGGCCGACTCTGACGACGTTGTTGGGCGAGGCCGCGAGCACTGCGTTCCGGGCGGCCACTGACTGAGTAGGCGAGTACTGACTGAGTAGTACGGCGACTAGACCGTATGTTCTGATGTCGGTCCCCGGAGGGTGATCGAATGTGTTTTTGTTGGCACCACAATTCAGGAGGAGTTGAGACCACTGGAGACGGCCCGATGCTGGCGCAGGTTGTAAGCCGATCCGTGATCGGGCGGGCGTACCTTCGCCACCCGTCGTCCCTACCGAATGGCACTTTAAATCGTCCGCATAGAAGGGAGCGGTCCCGCGCCGCCCCCAAAACGGGTATTTTTTCACACCTGCGTGCCGACCTGTAGTTTTTTCATCCCGGTCGGCTAGGTCTCCTGCATCCTGATGTCCCAAACGCCCCGCCCATTGCTCCCGGCTCCTCAGAAACGGCGTCGATTGTACTCTTCCGCACAAAGGCCGGAGGGGTGCTCCCTGGTTAGCTGATGCATCGCTGGATACTTGCGTTCGCTGGAGCATCCGCCCTGCTGGCTGCCGACGACGCGCGGCTCGCCCTGTCCCTCAAAGCGCAATCGGAGTTCGACCGCGTGGCACTGGCCGCAACACCAGATCTGCGCAGCACCATCGCCTGCATTCAAACGCAGGCCTCGTTGCTCGCGGTGGCCTTGCCGGAGGAACTCCCCCTGGTTCACTATCACAAGGGCTTCTGTACGTTGGCAAGCGCCATCGTTACGCGCAACGCCGGCGAGTTCACGGAGGCCGCCGCCGAGTTCGACAAAGCCATCGCGGGATGGGCGGCGCGGGCTCAGATCCTCGGCAAGAACAGGCCACCCGAACAACTCCCGTCGGGCTTGCGCGTGCTGGCGTCCATCGCGCGGCTCGAAGCAGGCCTGGACGACCCCGGTATGGACCGCGCGCAGGCCCAGATTGCCTCCTCTGTCGAGAACCCGGTCTGTGCCTCCAGCATCATGCCCTCGGCCTTCTGCGGAGAGCTTTTACAGACCGGCCGGCAGTGGCTCGGATGGATGGCATTGCGCCACGACTACCTCGATGACGCCGCGCGATACTTCGCCGGATCGGCTGGGACCGGTTGGCCCGAATGGGTGACGGGGCGCCAGGCGTTTCTGGCGCGTAGGTATCAGGACGCCGCCCGGCAGTACCGCCAGGCGATCAACCTGGCGAAGCCGGACGCCGCCGCCTCGCTGGCCGACCGTCTGGGTGCACGGCCCGATCTCCCGGCGGAGTTGGCCGAGTTGGGCGGCGCTCTGCTTCTGGCGGGAGACTCCACGGCGGCCATTGCCACCCTGGATGCGGCTGTGAAAGCCGACCCGTCCAGCGCTCGGGCGCTCTACTTGCGAGCCCGCGCCAAGGAGGTGGCGGGACAGACGGAGGCGGCATTGACCGATTACAATCTCGCCGCCCGAACAGCCTTCGCCAACGCCCGGGACCTGGCTTCCGGAGAAGCCCACCTCTACCGCGGGATTCTGCTCTACAGCCGCAAGGACTACGGCCACGCCGAAGACGAATTCTCCAGCGCCCTGAATTTCGATATTTCCGCCGGATTGCGCGCCGACGCGGCTGCCTGGCGGCACCTGGCCGCGGTCGCGAACGGGTCGTGTGCCGCATCCCGCCAGCACCTGGAGCAGGCGCTCCCCGCGGTCTCGCCGTACTTTCCGAAGGACGAAGCGCGCGCGCGGATGGCGGCGTGTCCGTCTACGGCGCTGGTGGGAGACCCTCGGGGCGCCCCCGCGAAATGATGGGCAGATGACCCAAGGGACCGGCGAATTCCGGCGCGGTGTGATACAGTTCAGAATAAGATGGCATCCCGAAGCGTCAACAAAGTCATACTGCTTGGGCATCTCGGCAAGGATGCCGAGACCAAATTCACGACGAGTGGCGTGGCGAAGTCCACGTTCACCGTCGCCACGAACCGCCGCTGGAAGGACCAGCAATCGGGTGAATGGAAGGAAGAAACCGACTGGCACAATGTAGTGCTGTGGCGCGCCGAGAACCTCGCCAACTACCTGCTGAAGGGCAAGCAGGTTTATGTCGAGGGCCGGCTGCAAACTCGCAGCTACGACGACAAGGACGGCCAGAAGCGTTACTTTACGGAAGTTGTGGCGGACGATGTGGTGCTGTTGGGTGGCCGCGGCGACAGCCCCGCCGGCTCCAGCGGCGGCGATTTCGAACGCCCCGTGTCCATGCCGCGCTCCGCGCAGCCACCGCGCCCGCAACCTGCTGCCGCCCCCGCGCCTCCGGAGGAGTTCAACCAGGGCATCACGGACGACGACGTTCCATTCTGATTTGCGCCGAACCGCACCGCGAGCCATGAGTTTCGTGCCCATCAAACTGCGCGATTATGTTCGCGTGCACCTGAAAGCCAATCCGGGTTCGGACAAGCGCGAGGTCACCGCGCGGTTCCGCGCGGCGCTCACCCGATACCAAGCCGGGGAACGGTGCTATTGTGGCGAGCCAATCTGGGTTATCGGCTCGGCGGAACTAGGGAATACCTGCTTCACGTGCGCCACCGGCGAAACGGATCCATCCGAGGATTACGAGATAGCCGAGGCGTGTGATAAATATAGCGCCGCTACCCTGTCAGATCCTGCGTGTGACGCTCGCCGGCTACGAGGGTAAACTCCGGCGGTTGACCGTGATGGGAGCTGGGGCACGAGGAGCTTACTGTACTGTTGACCAACCATCGCAAACTCGGCCCCGTCGAGCTGGTGGCGCGCTATGCACCGCGCATGCTCATTGAGAACGGAATCTCCGAAGCCGTCCAGTTCTTCCATGTCGGCGCACTGTCCTCCAGGGTCGGGATGAAAGTGGATTTCGACATGCAATTGACGCTCATGGCCAGTTCGCTAATATCGCATGATGGCCCATCGCATCGGTAGAGTGCGGCCACTCCCAGCCCAAGACCGTCTTTCGTAATTTGCTGGACCTGTCGGGCAATGTAGAAATAACGACGACCTCCGTCGTGGTGACCTTGGACAACGTGCCCACAACCCTTATCTGGTCGCCTCTGGTCTGACTGATCGGTCCACACCCATGCCTTGGTTCGGCCCAAAAGAGCTGATCCTTCAATTCGCCTGAATCGTGACCGATCGTCGAATACGCCACTCGTGTTAATTGAATTATTACGCGTGGAAATCGAGGCTACGACGTAGTATCGCTTCTCATCTTTCGAATGGCGAACGTCGCCCCGTACCACGAGTGGCTCGTGAAAAAAGACATCTTCGGCTTCCTCCGGAGTCACCTGGTGCCGTTCCCAGTTTTTGTGGGTATTGGCGTCGTCCCAGTCAAACCCCGTACAATTCTCCAGCGGACCTGCCCCCACGAATCCAGTATATGACTATCGTATACGCGGATGTGGGGGCCGGCCAGAGCTGTCAAGTCAGGCCTCGCGCAATTGGCCGTCTAACCCTGAGCGTAGAAGTGCGTCGGCGGATCCTTACCCTGCTACGGCGTCCCGCCGCGCAGTAACGAGGCGGCCGTGGGGGGCGCTACGCCGGCCATCCTGGGTTTGTCCTCCGGCTCCGGAATCTTGTCTCCTTCGCCGGGAGCCAGGAACAGATTCGAGTCGATTCCATGCTGGCGGGTGTAGAGGTCGTAGTAACGTCCCCGATCTTCGTAGAGCGATTCGTGAGTGCCACGCTCCACGATGCGGCCATCCTCGACCACCAGGATCTGTTCCGCCCGGCGAATGGTCGACAGGCGGTGCGCGATCACGAAGGTGGTGCGGCCCTTCATGAGGTATGCCAGGCCCTCCTGGATGGCGGCCTCCGATTCAGAATCCAGGCTGGAGGTGGCCTCGTCCAGGATCAGAACCCGCGGGTTGGCTAGGATCGCCCGCGCGATAGACACACGCTGCCGCTGGCCTCCCGAGAGCTTCACCCCGCGCTCGCCCACGATGGTTTCGTACTGCTTCTCGAAGCGCTCGGCGAACTCGTCTACGCGCGCAATGCGGCAGGCTTCCAGCACCTGTTCTTCAGTAGCGGAAGGCCGCGCGAACCCCACGTTTTCGCGAATCGTTCCGTCGAAAAGAAAGGTGTCCTGCAAAACCACACCAAGCTGGGTGCGGTAGGAGTCCAGCCGCACCGAGGACAAATCCGCCCCGTCCACCCGAATGGCGCCCGACCCGGGCTCGTGAAATGCGGCGATCAGGCTGATGATGGTGGATTTTCCCGAGCCGGAGGGACCCACCAGGGCCGTTACGGTGCCGGGTGACGATTCGAAGCTCACATCGCGCAGAACCGGCTTCCCCGCGTCGTAGGCGAAGTTCACGTTTTCGAAGGTCACGTAGCCATCGATTGTATCCGCCTTTTGGGTGCGCCGCGGATCCTCGTCTTCGGGCTTCTCGCTGAGTACTTCCTGGGTGCGGTCGAGACCGGCGAGCGCCTCAGTCAACTGCGTGCCGATCCCCACCACCTGAAACATGGGAGCCACCAACATGGCCAGGAACATGGTGAACATCATGAACTCGCCAATGGTCAGCGTGCCGGCGATGATCTGGCGCGCCCCGATGAACATGACGGTCCCGCCCACCAATCCCATCAGGGTAGTGGCGGAAAGACTCATCAACGAGACGGCGGTGAGGGAGCGCAGCACGTTGTCGAGCAGCCTCTGGACGCCCTTCCCAAACACGCGGGCCTCTTCGGCCTCGGCGTGATACCCCTTGACCACGCGCACACCAGCCAACGACTCGGTGAGGCGTCCCTGCACCTCGGCGTTGATCTTTCCGCGTTCCCGAAAGATGGGGCGAATGTTCTTGAAGGCTTTGCTCAGACCGAAAGCGAAGATGGCGATAAAAAGCAGGGCGAGACTGGTCATCAGCGCGCTGGTGCGGAGCAGGATGATGAGTGAAAGCACGGCCTTCAGAATGCCGCCCACGAAATCGATGAGCCCGGTCCCGATGAGGTTGCGGACGCCCTCCACATCGCTCATGATGCGGGATACCAGAGCGCCGCTCTTGTTGGCGTCATAGTAGGCCACCGGCAGGCGGCCGACATGCTCCTGGACCTTGCGCCGCAATTCGGCAATCAGCCGCTGAGCCTCTTTGGACAGCAACTGGGTGAGTGAAAACGAAGCGGCGCCTTGCAGAATTGTGGCCGCGAAAACGGTCAGGACCAGCCACTTGAGCATGTCGTAGTGCCTGGCGCCGATGACGTAGTCGATCAGGAACTTGGTGGAGCCCGGAAGAACCATGCTGGCCGCGAGGTTGATCAACATCAGGAAAAAGCCGAGGGTCAGCTTGCCGCGCCGCGGGAGCACCAGCTCTTTGAGCAGGGGCCGCACGTTCCGAAAGGTCTCGGAGGTTTTCTTTTTAGGTTGGGCTGGTGACACTTCTTACAGGTTACAACGCACGCCGGTGAATCTGTGGAGCGGCCGATTCGGTACGTTGGCTACGTTCGTGCCGTGTGAATGAACGTCATGGAAGAGAAAGTCAACTCGCCGGAAGGCCGCGTGAAAGCCGCCTGAGCAAGAGATCCGGGACATCCGCGGGTCGCGGCACGGCCAGCACCTCGAAACCCGCGGCGCGCCCGCTGGCGATGCCCGCCTCGGAGTCTTCCACCACCAGCGCGGTACGAGCCTGGAGGCGCTGGGCGGCCAGCAGGTAAGGGTCGGGAGCCGGCTTGTGGCGATGGGTGTCCCCGGCGCAGACCAGCGTTCCGAAATACCGGAGAAGGCCACCGGCCTCGAGCAGCGGCGAGATCTCGCTCCGCGCGCTGGAGCTGACGATGGCCATCTTGTACCGGCCGTCCAGGCCCTCGAGCAATTCCACCAGGCCAGGCAGAAACGGTGGGGCGCCGATCATACGGTCGCGGAAGAGATCCCGCTTGACGGGATACTGCGCCCAGAGGCCCTCCCAATCGCGCGGCGGATCGGACCGGGCTGCCATCATGCGCAGCATCTCACGGTCGTCGATTCCGATACAGCGATCGCGGTAGAACTCCCAGTCGAGGGTGACGCCAAGCGGCGCGAGCACCTCGGCCCAACAGGCACAATGCACCGGTTCGCTGTCGATAATTACTCCGTCAAAATCGAAGAGAATGGCTTCGAACTCGGGCATGGCGGGCGAATGCTTCAGCGTAGCATGCCAAGGTGTGGTATCACTGAATCTGAATACCATGCCTACGGAAGAAGAGCTGAGATTAGAAATCGAGCGCCTGAAAGCCGAGAACGAGTCATTGAAGAAACCTGCCCGCGGGCAGATGTTCCTCAAGGTCAGCGAGAAGGGCGCGCTGTCCGTTTACGGGTTGGGGCGGTTTCCCGTCACGCTGTATCGCGAGCAGTGGGAGAAGCTTCTGGGAATGGGCGAGTCCATACGCCAGTTCATCCAGGAAAACGACCACCTGCTCAAAAAGAAGGAATAACCAATGTCGAAGGGCGCCGCTCTGATCACGGGGGCTTCCGGCGGGATCGGGGCGGAGCTGGCGAAGCTCTGCGCGGCCGGCGGCTACGACGTGATCCTGGTGGCGCGCAGTGCCGACCGGCTCGAGGAGTTGGCGGCCAGCCTTTCGCAAGCCCATGGCATTGAGGCCCGGGCGCTGGCGGAGGACCTTGCCGATCCTGCCGCGCCCGAGACGATCTTCGAGCGGACGCGCGGTGACACCATCGAGATCCTCATCAACAACGCCGGCTTCGGGGTACTGGGGCCCTACGTGGAAACGGACTGGGCAGCGGAGGCGCGCCTGCTCCAGGTCAACGTGGTGGCGCTGGCACACCTCACCAAGCTATACCTGCCGGAGATGCTGCGGCGGCGCTCGGGGCGCATCCTGAACGTAGGTTCTACCGCCGCCTTCGTTCCCGGGCCGTTCATGGCGATGTACTATGCCAGCAAGTCTTTTGTGCTTTCGTTCTCGCACGCCATCGCCAACGAAGTGAAGGGTACAGGCGTCACGATGACGGTGTTGTGTCCAGGGCCCACCCGCACCGGTTTCGTGGAGGCTGCGGGGATCGCCGGCACGAAGCTATTCAGTGGCGGGGCAATGAGCGCGGAAGAGGTAGCGCGCGCGGGATACCATGCCATGATGGCCGGGAAGGCCGAAGTGATTGCAGGCGCGCGCAACCGCTGGATGATGTTGGGGACGCGTCTGGCGTCGCGCACCATGCTGGCGGGAATCGCCCGGCGGCTGAATTCGAGGGCCTGAGATCTGCTTCGAATGACCTTGCAGCGCGAGTTCCATCTCGTCCATTCGCAACCCCCATTACGCCGTCTTATCCTTGGCGTAGCAGACTGAATTCAGATCGCACTCCGCGCATTTCGGGCTGCGCGCCTGGCACAGCGCGCGACCGTGCAGAATCATCTGGTGCGAAAAGAGAATCCACTTCTCCTGGGGGACGATCTTCATCAGGTCCTGCTCGATCTTGACGGGGTCGGTGTGCTTCGTCAGGTCGAGCCGCGCGCCGATGCGCTGGACATGCGTATCCACCACCACCCCCGACGCGATCCCGTATGCGGTTCCCAGCACCACGTTGGCGGTCTTGCGGGCCGCCCCGGGAATGCTCAGCATCTCCTCCATGGTCCGGGGAACCTTTCCGCCGAACTCGCCCACCACTTTCCGGGCGGCGCCCACAATCGACCTGGCCTTGTTGTTGAAGAACCCGGTGCTGCGGATATCGCCGGCCAGCACTTCCGGGCGCACGGCCGCAAAGTCCGCGGGGGTGGGGTACTTGGCAAAGAGGCCCGGAGTCACTTCATTGACGCGCTTATCGGTGCATTGCGCGGAAAGAATGGTGGCCACCAGCAGCTCCCACGGGCTACCGTGCAACAGGGCGCAAGTGGCCGCGGGATATATGCGGTCGAGGCGGCGGAGAATCTCGGCCACGCGCTCTTTCCGCTCGGCTGCGGTCTTCGGCCGTTTCACGTAAGCTCGTAAGAGATCATGCGGGCGCGCTTTCTTCTGCTCGCCGCTGCGTTGCTTGCCTTTGGCGCTTCGCTCGGTTCGGGCTTTCACTTTGACGATTATGCCATTTTCTCCGATCCGGCCCTGACGTCGCCCGGTGGCTGGCTGGATCTCTGGACCCTGCGGCAGACCAGGCCGCTGACCTATCTCACTTTCTGGTTGAACTACCAGGTGGGTGGCCGCGACCCTCTCGGGTACCACGTATTGAACCTGGCGCTCCACCTGGGCGTCGTGATCCTGGCCTACGAGTGTTTACGAAGATTGCTGCCGGCGCGAGCGGCCCTGATCGCCGCGGCGATTTTCGCCGTCCACCCGATTCAGGCGGAGGCCGTCAACTACATTTGGGCGCGCAGCATTGTCCTGGCCACGCTGCTCGCGCTGGCGTCGCTGTTGGCCTGGATCGAGGGCCGCAGTTGGGTGGCTGTGGCGTGGTTCGCGGCCGCACTATTGGCGAAAGAGGAAGTGGCCGCCTTCCCGTTGGTCCTGCTGTTGCTTCGGTGGAGCGAGGGGGATAACGCTCCCTCAGACTCAGCAACTGTGAACGAATCGGTTGGCAGGCGAAAGCGCCTGCCCCACCCAAACACCCGGCTATCCCGACTCCCGATCGCATCCATGCTCCTGCTCTCGCTGGCAGCGGGGGGGCGCGCGATCTACGCCACCGCCGTCACGCCGGGCGCTCCCGCGGGCCTGCAAGCGGGAATCAGCCCGTGGCATTACCTGCTGGCCCAGGGCCCCGTGATTCTGCGGTACCTCCGGCTCCTGATGCTCCCCTGGGGATTCACTATTGATCCCGACATCCGGATCCCCGCAACCTGGATAGGCATAGCTGCCTGGATAGCGATTCTCGGCGCGATCTTCCTGGCCGTGCGCAGGCGAAGCGCCTGGTCCATCTGGCTGGCCGCCGGGTTCCTCTTGCTGATCCCCAGTTCCTCCCTCTTCCCCGCCGCCGATCTGGCGGCCGACCGGCGCATGTATCTCCCCTTGCTCGGATTCGCGGCGGCAGCGGGATTACTCCTGGAGCGCTTGAACGTACCAGCAATCGCATTAGTGCCGGTGGCCGGGTTCGCCCTGGTGAGCTTTGGCCAAACAGCGATGTGGATGGACGACGCGTCGCTTTGGCGTAACGCCGCAGCCCACGCGCCAGACAAGGTGCGCCCGAAAATTCAACTGGCTCGGGCTTTGCCCGCCGCGGCAGCCCTGGAAGTGCTGGCGGAGGCTCGCAACCTGGCGCCGCATGATCCCTCGGTGGCGGCCGAAACGGGAAAGACGCTGCTGTCAGAAGGACAGACGGAAGCCGCTCTTCAGGAGTTTGGACGGGCCCTGGCGCTCGATCCCCGGGACGCTCGCAACCTCAATAATCGCGGCGTAGCGCTGGAAGCGCTTGGCCAGACAGAAGCGGCCCGGGCGGATTTCGTACACGCCCTGCAGATCGATCCCGGTCTTATCGAAGCGCGGCAGAATCTCCAGAAGCTGCCGGGGCGGTAAACCGGATAGCCTACGACCAGCGATGGATGAAGACCAGGGCAATGACGGCCAGCGCCAGAAAGACGACCACGGCCAGGATGGCTCGTCGCCGGGGGAGCGTGAGCCAGTTCAGTGCGCCGGCGGTGGCTTGGGCGCCCAGGATGGAATGCATGAGGCGCCGCTGCGCGGGTCCCGGCAGGTTCCGCATGGCCTTGGCGATTTCCTTGCGCCCGCGCTGATCGGCAATCAGAATGGTGGCGGAATTTTGCCCGTTGGTGAATTTCAGCAGCTTGGTTCGCAGGCCGGCGGGCACCTCGTCCACCGACCGGTAGACCAAATCGGCGCCTCCCGACGAGATCAGCACGGTGGAGGTCTGGAACAGGCCCGATAGCTCCGGGTTCGGCTCGCCGCAGTGGGGACAGCGGGCCTCTTCCGGTCCAAAGTCTTTCTTGCAACGGCTGCAATTCATCACGCGACCACCCGGGGCGCCTCTCCCACATTATCCAGCACAACCTGGATAAATCCCAGCGCTGCTTTGGATAACGCCTTGTCCTTACGGTAGATTAGACCCAACCTGCGGACCATGGGTTCCGGGGAAAGCGAAATAGCAAGTAATTTTCCGGCGGCGATTTCCTCGCGGCAGTTGGAGACCGCCAGAAAGGTCACGCCCAGCCCGGCCATGACAAAGCGCTTCATCATTTCGGTGGAATCCAGCTCCATGGAGATGCGGATTTCGTCTTCCACCGGCTCCAGCCACTCATTCAGGCGGGAGCGGGTCTTACCCTCCTGAGGGAGAATCAGGAAATATTCCACCAAAGCGCTGGGAGAAACCGTTTTCAGGCCGGACAGCGCATGGCGCGCCGGCACGATGAGGCGGATCTCATCGTGGTAGATGCTCACCACCTGGAGGCGCTTCTCGTCCACCGGCAATTGGTTAAGGCCGAAATCCGCCGAGTTATCCATCACGGCCTCGACGACGCGCGCGCCGTAGGACCGGTGGACCTGGAGCTGGACCGCGGGGAAGAGCTCTCGAAACTCGGAGAATACGCGGGGAAGGACGTAAATGCAGGTGGCTTCGTTGGCGGCGATCACCAGCTCGCCCCGGGGATTGGTTTCCAGTTCCGCGATGGCATCCTGGGCGCGGCGGCGCAGATCGAGCATCTGCGCGGCGTACTCGGTAAAAATCCGCCCGGCGGTGGTGAGCGAAATGCGGCTGCCGAAACGTTCGAACAGCTCGGTGCGAAGCTCCTGCTCGAGTTGCCGCACCTGCGCGCTGATCGCCGGTTGCGTGCGGTAGCACGTCTGGGCGGCCTTGGAGAAGCTTTTCAGCCGTACGATCTCCAGAAAGGTGTGGAGCTGATCGAAGTCCATAAGTTGCCCGCGACCCCCGGTGAGGAGCCCGCGAGACGGCGATCCAATCAAATTCTGAATCGGTGGGATAGAAATATTCAATTTCACTCGCACCGTTGGTGTTTGGTAAGTATTGTAACAGAGGCTCCGGGTGGTGCGGTCGGAATAGTTGTGTGTGTGGCAGGTCGCAGCCGCCCTGTACGGGGCGGTCGTACCGCACCTCCAACCCGGCAGCCATGTGTTGCTACCATCAAGCCTGTGGGCTGGCTGCTTCTTCTGCTCGCCGCGATTCCCCGCCTGCACGCTCAAACCGGTGAGAGTGTTCTGCTGGTGGTGAACCGCAATGACGCCGCTTCCCGCCAGGCTGCCGACTATTACCGCACGCGGCGCTCCATCCCTGTTCAAAATCTCTGCTACCTCGAAACCACCTCGGAAGAGGAGATCCGGTGGGAGATCTACGAACACCAGATCGAGCGGCCCGTGGGGGACTGCTTGAAGAAGGCGGGGTTGCAGGAGAAGGCGCTGTACATCGTAACCACCATGGGGGTGCCGCTCAAGGTGGTGGGTGGTGGAAAGGGCATCAACACGGAGTACGCCTCGGTGGATTCCGAACTGTCGCTGTTGTATGCCAAGCTCAAGGGCGCCAGGTTCGCGCGTAGCGGCGGCATCCCGAATCCGTTTTACATGCAGCGCGACGCCCCGTTCCGGCATCCGCAGTTTCCGATGTACCTGGTGACGCGTCTGGCGGCGTACGATTTCGCCGACGTCAAGGGCATGATTGACCGGGCGCTGGCAGCCCGGAACCGCGGCAAGTTTGTGTTGGATCTGAGTGGCGAGGGCGATGCCGAGGGCAACAACTGGCTGCGTAACGCCGCCCTTCTCTTGCCGGCGAACCGCGTGATTGTGGACGAGGGCGAGAAGGTGCTCTACGATTTGAAGGACGTGATCGGCTATGCCTCCTACGGATCGAACGATGGCAACCGGAAGCGGCGCCGCCTGGGCTTCGAATGGCTGCCGGGCGCGATTGCGACCGAATTCGTGTCAACCAACGCGCGCACGCTGAAACGGCCGCCGGACGATTGGAAGTACCCCGTGGGGCCGGACCGTCTGCACTATTTCGGCGGCTCGCCGCAGGGGCTGAGCGGGGACCTGCTGCATGAAGGCGCCACCGGCACTTCGGGGAACGTGTACGAGCCATTCCTGTCCGGATGCGCACGGCCGGATTATCTGCTGCCCGCCTATTTTCAGGGGAGGAACCTGGCCGAGAGCTACTATCTTTCGCTTCCGCTACTGAGTTGGCAAAGCGTGGTGTTCGGCGATCCGCTGTGCTCCCTGGGGAAGCCGTAGCAGGGCTACACGGGACTCCGCCAAGCGGATTCACACCGCGTGAGACTGCTCGTCCAGGGCGCGGACCTGAGCTCGCACACGTTTCAGCATGGGCAGAAGCTTGCGAATCACGATCGTTGTTACGATGAAGGCAATCGCGCCGGAAAGGGTCGCGACCGGAATAAACCAGGCCCCAAGAACCTCCCGCCCATAGGGAACGTTTCCCGGGTGGAACCCAAAGTTGAGGTCCCCGCCGCCAATCCACATGCCGGTCTCTTCCGGAAACAGCGGTTTTAGCGCCGCGCAGAGCATGAAGCCCGCACCCAGGCTATATCCCACAACTGCGGCAAAGAACACGCCGAAACCCTGCACTCCGGCGAGCGACCAGCGAAATGCGGCGCGAAGAATGAGCCAGGGCGAAAAGCTCCGGCTGGCGCGCTGCAAGAGGGCACCGCTGTTATAACCGCGAGACAGTTCGCGCGGGGGACCGAGCCGGTCGAGGACCTCCGCGGTGCCCAGGCCTGATCCGGCAGCGCGATCCCGTATATGGGCGCGGATCTCCTCGACGATTTCCTCGCGTTCAGCCAGAGTCATGCCGGTCAACGCCGAGCGGAACTCCGCCAGATAAACCGATACCACGTTGTCCGTCATCATGCTGATTCCTCCTTTTCTTGAACCAAAGGTTGCGCCAAACGGTTGAGCCCCGCGGCAAAATCCAGCCAGATCCGCGCCATGCGGACCGCGCGCTCGCGACCCTTCCGGGTCAACGAATAGTAGCGCCGCGAATGTCCCGCCTCCGCCTCGACCCATTCCGAGGTCACCATCCCCTCCTGGCGGAGCCGGTTCAGGATGGGGTAGATGGTGCCTTCCGAGAGCACCAGGTTGGAGTCGCTCTCCAACACGCGGAGGACGCCGAGTCCATAGCTTCTGCCCGCGCAGAGGGCCATCAGGACGGCCATCTCCAGGCATCCCTTGCGCAGTTGGGCTTCCCACTTGTTGGCGTCGTCGTCACGTTCGACTGCTGTGCTATGAACGATATCTTGCATTGCCATGTATGATGCTAAACCAGTCCTTCGGGCCTGTCAAGGGCAATGACCCCGCAAGAAACAATATTTTTTTGAAAGAAACCTCTTGACAGCAACTACCGTGTGTCATACAGTGTGTGTAGCACAATGTCTGATACACGGTATCGACCATGAATGCCGAATTGTTCGAAAACCTCCGTTTGGAGTTGCGGCGTGGCAGCCTGATTGTCGCCGTTCTGGCGCAACTTCGCGCCGAGCACTATGGCTATGCATTGCGCAAAGCGCTGGCTGACCGCGGCATGGCCATCGACGAGAACACGCTGTATCCGCTGCTGCGCCGGCTGGAAAGCCAAGGCCTGCTGGTGAGCCAGTGGCGGGAGGAAGAGAAGCGCAACAAACGCTTCTATCGGCTATCGGGTGACGGCGAGTTGATCCTGGCACAGTTGCTGGACGAGTGGCATGACATCAATTCCTCGCTGAACCGCATTCTCGACGCAGAAATGCGAGTGGGGAACTGAAGGGGGCGCATATGGAACTTCTCGATCAATACTTGAAATCGGTTAAGCCCTATCTGCCCAGGGCGCAGAAAAACGACATCCTCAAAGAACTGGCGGAGAACATCCTGTCCCAGATGGAAGACCAGGCGGCCCAACTCGGCCGGCCGTTGAACCAAGCCGAGCAGGAGACCCTTCTCCAACAGTACGGTCAGCCCATGGTGGTGGCTGGCCGGTACCAGCAAGACGGCGGCAGGCTGGTCTTCGGCCGGCAACTGATCGGTCCCGAACTGTTCTCGAAATATGTGGCCGTATTGTGCTTGAATCTGGCGATCACCGTGGCGATCTTTGTGGGCTACGCCATCGCCGCCGGCAGACTGTTCTCGGTCCCTCAGTTCCTTTTCCCCGCGTCGGTTCAGTTTGGATGTGTGACGCTGGTGTTCATCCTGGTGGACCGCTGGGAGCGCAGATCCCACCACTGGAATGCCGTGCCTCCGCATGAGCGGCCGATTCCCCGCTGGCAATCGGTCTCCGGGATCGCGGGCTGGTCCATCTTCACGCTTTGGTTGCTGGCGGTGCCCCTGTTTCCGCGACTGCTCTTCGGAACGGCCGCCGGCCACCTGACGCTGGCCGAAGGGTGGCCAATGTTCTACGTGCCGATTCTGCTGCTCCTGCTGGCAGGCCTGGCACAGCGATTCGTCAACCTGGTTCATCCCGACTGGACCTGGCTCTTACCGGCGACGCGCCTGGCCGTCAATGGGCTGGGTTTCGCCGTCCTGTTTTTCTTCCGCAACAGTCATCTGGTTGCGGTTGCGGATCCAACCTACCACTTGGCGCATTACGAACGCCTGGCGGAGATCTTCAACGCGGCTATTTTGCGGGGGCTGTTGGGTTACCTCCTGATCAACGCGATAATCCATGCCTGCATCTGCGCGTCCTATTCCCGACGGCGCATGAGCGAGCGTGCGCCTTCACGGAGCGCCGCGTAAGGAGCCATGCTATGGAACTTCTCGACCGTTATTTGCAGGCCGTCCGATTCTGGCTGCCCGAAGCGCAGCGGAACGACATCATCCAGGAGCTCTCGGAGGACATCCGGTCGCAAATCGAGGACCGGGAAGCCACACTCGGCCGGCCACTAGCCGAAGCCGAACTGGAAGCCCTGCTCAAGCAACGCGGCCGGCCGATGTTGGTGGCAAGCCACTACCTGCCGGAGCAGTATCTGATCGGTCCGTTGTTTTTTCCGCTCTACCAGATTGCGCTGAAATACGTTCTGCTGCCGATCTTTGCCCTGGTCGCCGGTCCGCTCGCGATGCTCACTCCCGCCGCTCCCCCATCGGGGCTGACCGCATTCGTGTGGGGCCTGTGGCGAGCCGCCATGTACGGAGTCGGCATCTTCACCGTAGTGCTGGCCGTCCAGGAACGGTACTGGCGCAAACCAAAGCTGCCGCACCGGTGGACGCCGCGCTACCTGCGGTCCCTCGATCGCTACCTGAAGGCAGTCGGGGAAAGCCTGCCGTGGCTCCCGAAGCAGCAGGACATTGTTGCGGAGCTGTCGGAAGACATCCGCTCGCAGATTGAGGAAAGGGAGGCCGAACTCGGCCGCGAACTGGAGAAGGCCGAACTGGCGGCCATCCTCAGACAACGCGGCCACCCGCTCGCGGTGGCGGAGCGTTTCATGCCGCAGCAGTACCTGATTGGGCCGGCGTATTTCCCGATTTACCTTTTCCTGCTGAAGGCGGTGCTGTTGCGAGTCTTACTGCCGGTTTATGTCGTGATCATTGGGCCGATCCGCGTGCTCACATCGACCCAACACAGTCTGGCGTTGATCCGGACCGGTTGGGACCTTTGGTCCGCCTCGCTTTACACCGTCGGCATCTTGACTTTGCTGTTCGCAGCCCTGCAGCACTTCCAGGTGAAGTTCGAGTTTCTGGACCGGTGGATGCTCGGCTCCCTGCCTTCCGTAGTCGAGCACGCGCGACCGATCCCGCGCTCCCAATCGGTTGCCGGGCTGGTTCTTTCCGCGGTCCTGATTGTGTGGTGGATTGCCATGCGGCCTTTCCCCTACCTGATCTTCGGGCCAAACGCCGCTCAGTTGCGGCTCGGGCCGGCGTGGGAGACGTTTTACGTGCCGGTCCTGCTATTCTTTGTGGCGGGGCTGGCGCAGCACGTCGTGGCGCTGCTTCGTCCGCACCTCACTTCGATCAAACTGGCGGCGCGCTTAGTGGTGAACATTGCGGGCGCGGCGATTGGGTTCCTCTTCCTGAAGGCCTATCCGTACGTGGCTGCGGCGGATGCCCCGAAGAACGTGGCTGGTTATGACAGCCTGGTGCAAACGCTAAACGGAGCCTTCTCCACGATCCAGACGATTCCGCAACTCGCGCATGTGGAACGCCTGGCTCAGACCTTCAACGTCGTCATTTTCTCGAATGTGGCGGTTTGGGTGCTCGTGGTGGCGATCGCGGCACTTGGAAATGCCGCCGCTCTTCTGTGGCGTATCTGGCGGCCCCACCTGGGACAGGCGATCGTTTTTTGTCGTCTGCCTTGAGGCTTAAAGAAACCGAAAAATGTAGATAAATTCAACACCCAAATCGCGGAGAATGTCCCAAGAACCGCCGTGTTCTTACTGTTGGGACGCTGTCTCCCATTTCTGATTGCGCTCAGCTTTGCTGTCGATGCGCAGGTACGCCACGCCGTGGAGATCCACGTCACGGTGAACATCGACGCGATTGCGCGGTCCAAAGTCCGGCCGGCCGTCTCAAAACCAACTCCCCGTCCGCTCCATGTACCGAACCCGCGGTCCGTCAGAAGGGCTGCCTCCCGCGACGCCTTACCTGCCGCAGTCCCGGATGGCGGACAGGCGGCATACGGCGGGTTTCAAGGGCTGTTGGACGTATACGGGGCCACTCCGCCCGATACGGGAGGCGCCGTCGGCCCGCACGACGTGGTCACCATGCTCAATTCGCAAGTGTCGATTCAATCCCGCACCGGAGCAGCCCGGCCGGATTACCCTATCGACCTTCCACGGTTCTGGTCCGGCCTGGGCGCGTTCACCAAGGTGTTCGATCCGCGCATGCTTTACGACCGGGTGAACGATCGCTGGATGGCTTCCGCCGGCGCAAATCCGTTCGCGAAAGACGCCGTTCTTCTGATCGGTGTCTCGGAGACCGGCGATCCGGGCGGGAATTGGGATCAGTTCGAGATCCAAACCGGAGCGGCAGGCTATTGGGCGGATTACCCGGTGCTGGGTTTCAGTCAAAACTGGATCGTGCTATCGGCGAACCTGTTCCGTTTGCCGCCGGAGGGCGCCTACTCCCACACGGAACTCTACGTGTTTGACAAGGCCGGTCTTTACCAGGGCGCGGACGCGACTTATGTCACCTTTACTGACTCCCAGGGTCAGTTCACTCCGGCCATCGACCAGGATCAGCAGTCCGATACGCTTTATTTCGCGCAGGCGTTTGCGGACCCCGATGCCGGACGCATTCGCATCAGCGTTCTCCGCGGACCGGCAGGCGCGGAAAGCTTTATCGCCGGCGTTGCGGAGATCGCGGCCGGCGGTCCGTGGGCGGAAAGCGGGTCCGTCAATGGCGATCTCGCGCCCCAACGGGGCATCTGGTACAAGGTCGATACCGGAGACAGCCGGCTGCAGAATTGCGTTCTGCGTGGCGGAACCATCTGGTGCGCCCACACGATCTTTCTGCCGCCCCAATCGCCGACCCGGGCTTCGGTGGAGTGGTTTCAGGTGGATCCTTCGGCCTCGCGTGTGGTGCAGCGGGGGCGGATCGACGACGCCAGCGGGATCAGCTTCTACGCCTTCCCCTCAATTGCCGTAAACAAAGACAGCGACATGCTGGTGGGTTACACGCGCTTCACGCCGAACGATTACCCGAGCGCGGCTTTCTCCTTCCGGAAGGCTGACGATCCTCCCGGCGCGCTGCGGCCCGGCGTGATTTTCAAGCAGGGGGAGGCCTTTTATGCGGCCCCGGGAGCGGATGAGGGCAGCAATCGCTGGGGGGATACCAGTGGGACAGTAGTCGACCCGGCGGATGACCTGGCATTCTGGACGATCCAGGAATACGCGGCCACTCCCACCGACCACTATCTGGGCCGGTGGGGAACCTGGTGGGCCAATGTCCCGGTCTCCGCAGAGGCGCTCCACTGCTCGTATTCCGTCGCGCGTTCCACCGGGCAGTTCGACGCTGCAGGCGGGAAGGGATCCATCACGGTCACGACCGCTCCAGGCTGCCCCTGGATGGCCGCCAGCAACAACGGTTGGATCGCTATCGCCTCGGGCAGCCCTGGCACGGGGAGCGGGACGGTAGCGTATTCGGTGTCACCCAATTCCTACATCACGCCGCTCAGCGGGACTGTAAGCATCGCGGGCCAGACGCTGACGGTAATGCAAGCAGGATCGAGCCAGTAGCGGGTCCAGGGGCGGCCGGGGGCCAGCGGGACCCGCGCGGACCAGGGGGTCCGCCACATAGGCGTTAACCTAACGCATCCTCAGCGGCGTTTTCGGTCCCCAGCCCCGGCATTCCAGGTGGGGGCTGTTATCGCCAGCCATTAAACCGCCGCGTCAACGAACACAATTCTCGGCTCTAGCCGAAGTTGTGTCTAGAATCTAGAGGAAGCACTATAAACGGTGGCAAGCGCGTTTATGGGGAGTAATCGCCCCGGACCGTTCCCCACCGGCGCCAGCCGACGCGGCTCAACTTCCGGTTGGCGCGTCATCCAGCCGGAAATAAAGAAGTAAGGACGCTAAACTTGATAAAGGAGGAGCTGGCGATGAAGGGCAAAAGGATGCTGACGATTCCGATTATTACGGGAGTGCTCGCCTTCGTGGGCATCTGGGCCATTTCCGCGCAGGACAAGTACACCGTGAAAGTGCCGAATGGGCTCTTGTTCTCTGAGTTCAGAGGATACGAGGCCTGGCAGGTTGTCTCCATCAGTCAGGACGGAAACCTTATTGCTGCGATCCTCGCTAATCCTGTGATGATCAAGGCCTACTTGGCCGGCGTTCCCGGCAACGGCAAGCCTTTCCCCGACGGCGCCAAGATGGCGAAGATCCATTGGAACCCGAAAAAGCTGGAGACGTTCCCCGCAGCGACGGTGCCAGGTGCCCAGCATGACGTCGACTTCATGGTTAAGGACAGCAAGAGGTTCGCGGACAGCGGAGGGTGGAGATGGGCCGTGTTCGACTATGACGCTGCATCCGATACGTTCCGGCCCGGCACCTTGGCTGACAAGCCGCCGCAGGGGAACGACGCCAAGTGCGGGTTCGCGTGCCACACGAGCGTGAAGACAAGAGATTACGTTTTCACGGATTACGGGCACAGGTGAAGCGGTATGAGCAGCACACAGATGAGCAATGAACACGCAACTCGAATCCCGAGCGCTGGGATGGTCGATATGAAACTCGTGAGGGGCGAGCAAGGCGACTCCGTAGCTGCATTAGCAATGCAGAGGTAGAGTCTGTATTTGACTCCCGAGTGGTCGGCCGTTCGGAGATTGGGGCCGTGTACGCGAAGTCGAACCTCGGTCGCGGTGTCCGTTGTGTCAATTCGTACCACCGTTGAGGCAACCCAGATCCCGTGCGCAACCGATCTGCACGCTGACTGAGGCTTGAATCGTACCTGCAACGGCAGTTGGGGGATTTCGGCTGGGCGGAACGCTCGTTCCGGACGGAAGCCGAGGGGCATTGCGGAAGGATTCCCGAATACCATCGGCGCATCGCGACGGGGGCATCGCGGAAAAAGGGGCAGCAACGCTCTCCCGCTTCTAGGATAACAGGTCCTCCAACGGGAAGTCTAACGCACAGAAAACAAGCAAGATAGAGCTGTAGTGAAGCCAGACCTAAAACTGGCCTGCGGCCCGAAACTCGATTAATATCGCTAAGGGACCAATCTTGAGCGATTCGCACGTTCCTTCCTGGGCTGCAGTCGGCAACTCTGCGCCTAGAAGCCCTGCGGCACCATCGGTCTGGCGTTGTCATCAGTTCCGATTGTTGTCGCGCAATCCAATACCAGAGGAGGCTCATGATCCCGCAAGAAAAGAGCGCGGCCGTGACTCTCGGCCTGAACGAGACTTTCGGTGTCACCGAATTCGAAGACATCCGCGACCTGACCGAGCGGCCCGGCTCGAACCGTGCCTTTCGCATTATCGTGCGAGGATCTGCTTACCTGCTGCGGATCAACACGCGCCCAGGCGATATGACACGTCACTTCACCTGCATGCAGGCGGCGGCCGATGCAGGCTTGGCGCCGCGTGTCAGGTATGTCAGCACCGAGGATCGGATCTCCATCACCGATTTTGTGGAGGCTGTACCTTTACCAGCGACGGACGCGCTGGTTCGGATTCCCGCCGCGCTGCGGACCCTGCACGCGCTGCCGCCGTTTCCCGGAGCACCCTTCAATACCACATGCACGTTCCTGTTGAACAAAGGACCGGCCCTGGACGGATTCCTCCAGAAGTTCCGGGCGTCGAGCATTCTGCCTGAAAACGAGACCGAGGAACTTCTCGCTCGCTACCAGCAAGTGGCCGCGGTTTACTCGCGTCTCGATTCGGATCTGGCGCCGGGTCATAACGACCTGTTCAAGCCGGACAATATGCTCTTCGACGGCAACCGTCTGTGGCTGGTGGACTGGGAGGCTGCTTTCCAGAACGATCGGTATGCCGACCTGGCGGTGGTTGCGAACATGATCGTCACCAATGAATTAGAGGAAAGGATCTATCTTCAGCAGTATTTCGGCGAACCGCCGGATGAGTACCAGAGAGCCCGATTCTATTTGATAAAACAGCTCGCACACATGTTCTACGCCATGGCTTTCTTGACGCTGGGATCGTCGGGTAAGCCGATCGATCGGAGTGAGCAAGTGCCCGCATACAGTGACTTTCAGCGGCGCTTCTGGGCGCACGAGGTCAGTCTGGCGGACAACCAAGCGAAAACCGTCTACGGCAGGATTCATTGGGAACAACTCTCGCAAAACATGCGGCAGGCACGTTTCGACGAGGCCTTGAGAATCGTCTCGGACCGAAACACAATCCAGGAAGGTACTCGTATACTTTTGCCGAGTGCTCCATAAAAGGAGAGCTCTCGCAAGGTAGCGAATTGTTGATCAACCGCTCCGCCGATTGTTGAAATCGCGTTCACTCTGTCCCGGATTCCCCAAACGCTTCGTCGAGAAGTAAGGGCCGTGCGCAATCGTGTCCAGTTGGTCGGCCAACAGGAACTTGAGGACTCCGGTAAACGGGCGCCCGTCCAAGTTCCTGCTTGTGCGTGATCCACGGGCAATCGCCGATCGACTGGGGAAACCCGGTGGGAGAATCCAATCGGTGCCGGTCACCCGATGTGGAAGCCAGTCGCGGCCGGACCCTCATCGGAATCCGGGGGAAACGGCCTACTTCAAACCCTCGACGAAGGGCAGCGATCGCTTCGGCGGGACCAGCGTGTTCCGCCAGCATTTCGGTCTGGGAACGCACGCGAAGGTGGACTCGGTGGAGATGCCCTGGCCGAGCGGTAAGCGGCGTTCGTTTAAGGACGTCGCGGCGGACCGGGCCCTTTTTATCGAAGGAAGCTGACGAAGTGTTCGCAGTTGTAAAGCACCAGCCGCGCGGTACGGCGCGCCTCCGGCTCCGTCTATTTTGAAGTGCGCTTCCTTCTTCGTGACTCCCTCTACGCCATTCGCCTTCTTCGACGCAGTCCGGCCTTCACTTCCCTGGCGGCAGCCATAATTGCGCTTGGGATTGGGGCTGCCACCGCGATCTTCAGCCTTATCTACGGAGTTGTGCTGAACGCGCTGCCGTTTCGCGACGCGGACCGCCTGATGGCGATCTGGTCCGACTTCTCCAAATCCGGCGGCAACCGGCGCGCCTATACCGCCCCGGCCGACTATTTCGACTGGATAGAGCGCAGCCGCAGCTTCGCCGCCATGACGGCGTACCGGAATACCAATCGCACTCTCACCGCGCTCGATCACCCGTTGACCCCGCTGGCGAACGAAGTGCCCGCCAACTACTTCGACGTGCTTGGAGTCCAGGCGTTGCGCGGCCGCACCTTCGTCGCGGGTGAGGACCAGGCCGGCACGGACAACGTCGTTGTGATCAGCTACTCGCTGTGGAAGTCGGTCTTCAACGGCTCCGACGACGTCATTGGAAAGACCGTGGAACTCGACGGGCGCGCGGTGCAACTGATCGGCGTGCTCCCGCCGGGATTCCGCACGCCCAACAACGCGATCGTAACGCCGCCCGATCTTTGGATCGCCGCATCTTTCGATGCACAGCGGCTGGAGCGGGTGCAGCGCTCGCTGGTGGCCTTCGGGAGGTTGAAGCCGGGCGTTTCACCCGCGCAGGCGGAAGCCGAGATGGCGTCGATCTCTGCACAGATCGCGCGCGAACACCCTCAGCGTGCGGCCGCCCCCATAGCTTGGGCACGGACGATTCGGGAAGACATGATCGGCGAATTTCGTGGCGCATTCCTTCTGCTGTTGGGGGCGGTCGGGATCATGCTGTTGATCGCATGCGCGAACGTGGCCAACCTGCTGCTGGCTCGTGCCGCGGGCCGCGCCCGCGAGGTGGCGCTGCGAACGGCGCTGGGCGCCTCGCGCGCGGCCATCGTAAGACAGATGCTGACGGAAAGCGTGCTGCTGGCGCTGATCGGCGGCGCGGCTGGGATAATGGTGGCGCAATTCAGCATCGGACCGCTGCTGGCGCTGATTCCCGCTGCGGCCGACCTGCCGTTCGCTGAAAACGTGCAGATCAATCTGCCAGTGCTCGCCTTTGCGATGGGGCTGAGCCTGCTCACCGCGATTCTCTTCGGCCTCGCGCCGGCGCGCCAGGCGTTGCATGCCAGTCTCATCGAATCACTCAAGGAAGGCGGCCGCTCGCGTACCGGCGGACGGGAAGGCGCGCGCTGGCGCAATGCGTTGATCGTGGTCGAAGTCGGGCTCTCGATCGTGCTGTTGACCGGCGCAGGGCTGATGGTCCAGACCTTCTGGCGCCTCTCGCACCTCAACCTCGGATTCGATGCCAGCCGGGTCCTCAACGTGCGCAACTCGCTGCGCGGCGCAACCTACGCCACGGGCGAGGCGCGCCGCAATCATTTCGTCACGGCCGCGGCCAAACTGGCAGCGATCCCCGGAGTGGAATCGGTGAGCGCGGTGAGCTTCCCGCCCCCCCTCGATCCGATCGCCCCCACGCACTTCACGCTGGCGGGCGAGGCATCCGATCCCGGCCGCGACTACACGGCCTATACGCTGGTGGTACTCCCCCGATATTTCGAGACCCTCCGCAACCCGATTCTGAGCGGCCGGGGAATCACCGAAGCGGACACCGCGGATTCGTTGCGCGTCGCGGTCGTGACAAAGGAACTCGCGCACCGGTACTTTGCGGATCGCGACCCGGTGGGCCGGTCGATCCGGCTTAGCGGTCCCCAGGCAGGCGAGTGGCGCATCGTGGGGATTGCGGCGGACATTGCCGACAGCGGGAACCATCCGGAGGCGCAGCCGGTGGTGTATCTGCCGCACACGCAGGCGCCAGTCGGCACCATGAGTTTCCTGCTGCGCACCCGAGTAGCGCCGGCCAGCCTGGGCTCGATCGCCGAGCGTACTCTGTGGAGCACGGGCCGCCTGATGAACGTCTATCGCATCATGACTCTGGAGCAGGTCGTCGAGGAGGGCCGCTGGCAGAGCCGCTTCACCATGATTCTGCTGACGCTGTTTGCGGCGCTGGCCCTGATTCTGGCGACCGCGGGAATCTACGCCGTGATTTCATACCTGGCCTTGCAGCGAACCCGCGAGATCGGCATCCGCATGGCCTTAGGAGCGCGCCCCGTCGACGTGTTGCGCATGGTGACCGGACAAGGAGTGGCGCTGGCTGCGGTGGGAGTGGCGTTCGGAATGGTCGCGTCGCTCGCGGCCGGCCGCGTGCTCGCCTCGCGCCTGTACGGAGTCGCCGCCACCGACCCCCTCACCCTGGCCGCGGGCTCGGTCTTGCTCCTGCTCGTCGCGGCCGCAGCCTCCGCCGGGCCCGCGATGCGCGCCGCGTCCGTCGCCCCCGCGGACGCATTGCGCAGGGATTAGCGGCCTCACTCTGCCCCAGTGCCGATTCCAGCCTCTCGCAATATCGTTGCGCTTGTGAACGTACCTGGGTTCCAGCGGCTTGACCGAAAAACGGACTGTCCTCGGATGCGGCGCGACTGGGTTCCGAGCGGATCGGCTACACGGAAGTTGGCCCGGATTAGGAATGGGAAGTCGGCATCGCGTCGACCAACCTCCGGATCGCCCGTTGCTCGGTCCCTATCCCTCCAGAGTGGCGTCTTCATTTTGCCCAAGGAGCATCTTCGAGCCGCGCGGGCCGGACGCCGGCGCCCCCTGGTTTTGTTGGACGCCGGACTATACAGCCCGGCTTCCAGCCGCCAACCGTCGGGCGGCAGCATCGGCGCTATCCTCGGGTCGTGTATTGAAGGCAATCGCCGCGCCTGGGGCAGCCCTATGAATAGCGTTGATGACGGCTTCGAATAATGCAAGGCCCCGGGGTGGCAGGCGCACGCCGGCCCCGATTACCACACAATCGTAGCTCTTCGAAGCTAACTGACGCTCCACTGTCGGGCCAGCGGTTTCATCAGGCCGGATCAAACCGACGTCGCCCTCCCAACCGCGTTCAGCGAACTGCTTCAGCGCAACCGCGATGCCGGCGCGAACCTTCTCAGCGGTCATACCCGGTGGCAAAGCAGGGTCAGAAAAATTCACGGTCTCTGGATCGAAGCCTAACAGCAGAACCCGCGTCATGAGCTCTCCCTTATTCCTGGGAGCGCTTGGCGGCATCTTCAGCTACCATACCAGCTTCACCAGAAGTTGACAGGCTATCACAAGACTAAAGAGTTTTCCACCGCAAGTAATTCATTGGCAATGTGTTATACGGATAGGGAATGGATGGCCAGCTATTCAGACATTGGGCCAGTTTGGCCGCCAATCAGATTAGGAACGATAAGTCGGCGTCTGTCCGGTAGTCTAGGTTGGCGTCACCTGAAAGCATGACGCCCCAAGCGGAGACTTAACGGCTGCGCTGATAGCACCGGATTCCTGTCGCGAAATCCCGTCTTACGAGCAAGCGCCCGGGGGAGCCGCTCCGGGAAGGCCCGATTCCAGTGCACCGGGACCTGCGGGAATCTCCTAACCGCTGAGCAGTGCTGAGGTCTGCGCTTATGCGGGTCCGCCCCACCATTCGCGACAGAGTGCTATTTGGACTTCAGGATGTCGATGCCGCCATTCTGATCGATGAGGCGGAGCTCGCAGCCGCCGCCCGCGATTTTGCCGTTCAACACGTCGCCTCCGATCTCGCCGCTGACCGTCATGTCGGCCTCGGAGTGGATGCGGCCGAATGAGGTCCTCGCGTTCACGTTGTATCCGATCCCGCTCGGGACGGTCACGCGGATCGAGCCGAAACTGGTATTCAGGGAAATCGGTTGGCACCGCTGGCCAGGCTTGGCGTCGACGGTCACCGAGGTATTGGCGGCTTCCACGGTGACCGGCCCGGCCACGTCACTGATGTTGATGGGTGCGAACGAAGTCTTCGCATACACATCGCCGCCAATGCCGGAGAGGCGGATGGAGCTGTTTCCGGAAGTCACCCGCACGCCCGCCTTTACGCCGCGCAGGTCCACGCTGCCGAAGGTGGTCTCGACGGTGGCGGATCCGCCGACCGTATCCCCGGTGATGTTGGCGTTCTGCGCGCCCACCTTCAGCACCTTGCCGATGCGGGAGAAGCTCACGCGATTGAAGCTGGTGTGCAGGTCGGCGGCGCCGGCAACGCCCGTCACGCGAACTTCGCCATTCTGATTCTGCACGGTGACATCCGACCTGGCGTCCGAAACGGTCACCGAGCCGAAGGAATTGGTGACGAATGCGGCGCCCGTCACATTCTCCACTTCGATGTTTCCGTTGTTGCTGTGGATAGTCACTCCCCGGCCGGCATTGGTCACACGTACCGGGCTGAAGCGGTTGGTGACGTCGACCGTTCCGGTGATATCGCTGGCGGTCACGGGGCCGTTGGCGTTCCTCACGATCAGGTCGCCGTCGTTGCCGCGGACCTCGACTTCTCCGAAGGAGTTCTCGATCTCCTGACGGCCGCGGCTGCCCGAGAGGCGGACCTGGCCGTTGTTGTTGCGGATGATACCGGGTGCGCGCAGGTTCTGCACGCTGACTGCGCCGAAGCGGTTGCGGAGGTCGAGCGGCGCGGTCTCCGGAATGACGATGTCGTAGTCCACGCTGTAGGACAGGTTGCCGCTGTTCCAGTGTGAGGGATATTGGGTGCGGATGGATGCGCCCGAGCCTTGATCCACCACGATCTGGATCTGTTCGCAAAAGCCGCGCGCCTCGGACGCGGTGTTTGCCGAGCAGCGGATGGTCGCCTGAATCTCCACTTCGCCTTTGTTCTGGGTACGGATGGTGACGCTGCCGTTGGCATTCTCGATGCGGACGTTCCGGCCGGGGGGAAGGGCCACGGTCTTCCGGAAGTCGCGCTTGTATTCCTCACGCGCGAACGCCGTCCACGCACAGCAGCATATCAGTAGTAGATTAATTCCTTTTCGCATTTTCCAGCCACTCCTCGAGGGTCTTCTGCTTCTCTCGATATAGCGACGCCAACTGCGTCTGCAGGTAAACGTTGTAGCGATTGTTCGCGACGTTGGCCTTCAGGTCCGCGATGGCCGAATCCAGCAGCGCCAATTTCTCCCGATAGGCCGCCGCCAGGGCCGATGGCGACTGCTGCAAGCCGGTTCCCGCGACCTTCGACAGCTTCTCGATCGACCGCGCGTAGGCCGATTCGGCCTGCTGCACCTCCTGGAGCGCATCCTCGGTGAGGAAGGCGCGGTCCTGCGGTTTGCTCCGCCACGGCTGGGACAGCATCACCGCGAGCGTCACCACCGCTGCCGCCGCCAACGCCCAACGCCAAATCGGCACGGGCCTGCGGGGCGGCGCTTCGGCAGCCAGACCGTCGCGAATCGCGGGCCAGAGCGCAGGGCTCTCCCACTCCTCGTGAAGGCTGGGAGCGAGCCGCGAAATCTCCGACCACAGATACAGTTGCTCGCGGCATTGCTGGCAACGTTCCGCGTGCGCCCGGGCATCCGGCATCAGCTCCGGGGATCGAAGCGCGCGATCCAAATCGTTACATTGAAAAATCATCGCCTGGCCTCCGTGAGCAGCCGTTTCAGCTCCTTCTTGGCCTCGAAGAGCCACGCCTTGGAGGTCCCCTCGGGTACTTCTAAAATCTGTGCGATCTCCGCGTGCCGCAGGCCTTCCACCTCGAACAGAAGGAACACCATGCGGTGGCGCGGATTGATGCGCTGGAGCGCGTCCTGGAGCGTCACGCGCAGGGTCACCTGGCTGTTCGGCGCGGGATGCTCCTGCGGGGGCGGCTCGGTCTCGCGCTGGCGCTTCCGCGCCAGGTCGTAGCAGACGTTGATCACGATGCGGCAGAGCCAGGTGCCGATGCTGGACTGGCCCTGAAAACCGCGGATCGCGCGGTAGAGCTTCAGGAAGGTCTCCTGAACGGCGTCCTCGGCGTCCTGCCGGTTTCCTACGATGTGATATGCGACGCTCTTGAGGCGGGCCCCGTGCGCCTGGTAAAGCTGTTCGAACGCACGTATATCCTGCCGGCGGCACGCCGCCAGCAAGTCGGCCTCGGAGGCATAGTCGGTGGAGTACATCGGGTCGATCAGCGCCAGTTGACTTGCCCCCACCATTCTCTCCCGCTTTCATTCGACCTTTGGACGGAGTGGGAGGGGCGATGGTTGGAAAAATGTGGGGGTGGTTGCCCGGGGAGCTTAGTTCAGTACCGGATCGGAGGCCAAAGCCGTCAGGAGTCGCGAAGGAACTGCCCGCAAGCTGATGAGGCAGGCGAAAACGCCTAGCCCACCTCTGTAAACAGTGGATTTGTGTATTTATTAGACACCATCAGGACTGAATATCGAATATATATTGTTTCACGAGGCCACTGGCTGCATAATGTATTCGGTCGGGAGCTCAAAAGGGAGACCGAAGTTGAGAGGAGTCTCCGTTGAGATCCAAACTGTGCTCCATTCCAGGAGCCCGGAGCCTGGCACTTACCATGACAAACCGTAAGGCTGTCGCGATCTTCTTCGCGGCTGCGGCGGTCACCAGTATCTTAGTAGGTGCCGCCCAGGCGCAGCCGGCTAGCATCTATCTCGATCCAGCGGGAAGGTATACGTTATCCATTCCGTCGAGTTGGACGATGAAGAAGGGCTTCTATGGGTACACGTTCCGGATGGGGTCGGCTGAGCTGAGACTGGCGACCTCGAAGCCGACGGATCCCCAAGAGGCCTTGCTCGACTACGCGAGCCGGACTGGCCGCGAGTGGAAGGAGGTCTTCAGCGGCGAAGGCAAGATCGCCGGACAACGTTCCGTCTTTTCGATCTGGAGCGGGCCGAACCCGGCCGGCGTCAAGGGCATCAAGAAGATGACGGTGGTGCGGGCCGAAGGACAGACCTACGCCTTCCTCACCACCGCGGAAGACAGGGACTGGCCAGTGGTGCAGCCCTCCGTGGAGGCGATCGAGCAGAGCTTCCAGTTGCGCGGGGGCGCTGAGGCTGGCGAGACACCCCGCGATCTGTGGGACACGCTGGTCGGCGAGCGGCGAGCGGCGGCGTCCGCGTCCGCCCCTGATCTTCGGGATGACCTGGTGACCGCGCCGCCGGCGGGCCCGGTCCAGTCGCCCGGCGCCTCCGCGGGAGCAGAGAGCTATTATTCGGATCCGAAAGGGCGCTTCCGGATCGGCATTCCTCGTGGCTGGACCGCCAGTGAGGGTGGCGGTGGCGTCAGCATCTGGCGCGGGGAGACCTACGTCACGGTGGTCCTGCTGGACGGACCTCCGGGGCCGCGACTGCTGGCAACTTTTTCCCAGCAGTTCGCCAAGCAGTGGCAGAACTTCCGGCAAGTCCGGACTGGATCGTCGACCTTGGGCGGAATGCCGGGCGAGTTCGGCATATTCGCCGGCACGAACCCCAGAGGGGTTCCGGCTGTGCTGAGAATTGTCACGGCGGGAGGGTCCAGAGGCGGCTTCATTCTGACGATGTCGGTTCCCCAGAACGAATGGGAGTCCCTCAAGACCGACCTCCAGCAGATGGAACAGAGCTTTTCGGCTGGTGGTGGATCAGGCGCCGGCCCAGGGGGCGCGGACGTGTGGTAGGTACCGGCGCCTGCTCGCGGTCGCCCTGCACTTTGGATCGGCTCGCCACCGAGCCGGCCTTGGTTCTATTGGGGCAGTTCCCCGGCGTCTCTGGCCTGACCACCAAATGGCCAATCTCCAGGGCTGGCCAAACCACCGATCTCCGGGAGGCCGCCCCAGCCTGAGCCGCTCCACGCACACTTCAGGCCTGGGCAGGCCGGGGGTCTGCTCCATTGGTGCTGTGGTAGGCTAAACATCTTATGAAGCTTGCTGGCGCACTGCTGTGGATTCCTCTCTCGGTATCCCTGGCCCAAATCCCCACGCCCGAGTCTGTGCTCGGCCATAAGCCCGGCGACGATTTCTACCTTGCCAGCTACGACGAGTCGCTGGCGTACTTCCAGAAGCTGGCCCAAGCCACCAACAAGCTGAAACTCGTGCGCGTCGGCAAGACCACCCAGGGGCGCGATTGGTACATCGCCGTCATCTCGGCCGCGGGCAATCTCTCGCAACTGGACAAATACAAGGACACCGCACGCAAGCTGGCCCTGGTCAAAGGGCTGACCGAAGCCCAGGCGCACGAACTGGCGCGCAGTGGCAAGGTGATCGTTCACATCGATGGCGGCCTGCATGCCACCGAGGTCGCTCCCGCACAGCACGCCATTCAGCTCGCCTACAACCTGGTAACCGCCACCGACCCCGCGACCGCCGCCATTCTCGACAACGTCATCCTCCTGCTGTGGTTCTCCATCAACCCCGACGGCCAGAACATGGTGGTCAACTGGTACCGCGGCAATCTCGGCTCGCAGTACGAGGTCAGCAACATGCCGGGTCTCTATCAGGAGTACATCGGCCACGACAACAACCGCGACGGGTACATGAACAACATGCTCGAGTCTCAGGTCATCACACGCGCGGAGCTGGAGTACTTTCCACAGGTCTTCTACAACCAGCACCAGACGGCGCCCTTCCCGGCGCGCATCTGGATTCCACCGTTCGGCGATCCCGTCTCGTTGAATCCGCATCCCTTGATGTATCGCTGGGTGAACGTTTTCGGCGCGTCCATGGCCGCCTGGCTGGACGAGCACGACATGCCCGGCGCCATGCATCGCGGACGGTTTGACGACTGGTACCCCGGCTTCGTGGACCACGTGAACAACTTCCGCAACACCGTCTCTTTCCTGACCGAGACGGCGCTCTACCGCTACGCCACGCCGCACTTCTACACCACCGACGACTTCCCGCGCGAAAGGCAGGATCTGCGCACCGAGGTCTTCTATTCGAGTCCGTGGACTGGCGGGTGGTGGCGGCTGGGAGACGCCGTGCGCTACAACATCGGCGCATCCATGGCGGTGTTGGATACCGCCGCCAAGAACCGCGAAGAGTTACTGTACGACCGCTACCGCGCGGGGCGCGACGTAATCGCGCGCTTCACCAAGGATCCTCCTTACGCCTACATCATTCCGCGCGAGCAGCGGGACCGGCCCACGGCCGCGATCCTGGTGGAGAAGCTGTTGATCGACGGGATCGAGGTGCACCAGGCGACCAAAGAATTCGCCGCCAACCGGTCCACCTATAAGGAGGGCGACTGGGTGGTGCTGATGGATCAGCCCTTCGCGGCGCTGGTGAAAGAGCTATTCGATGTTCAGAAGTACCCGGAATTGCCGCATCCGCCCCCAATTACGGCCGCTGGCGGCAGGGGTGGTGGCACACCGGGCGGAGGCGGTGGCGCTCCGGGCGGAGGCGGAGGCGCTCCGGGTGGCGCCGGAGTTGCTCCCGCAGGCGGTGCTGGCGCCGGTGAGGGCGCTGCTCCCGGCGAAGGTGCTGCTCCGGGCGGCGGGGCTGGTGTCGCTCCTGCTGCTCCGGCGGGTGGTGCTGGCGCGGCCCAGGGCGCCGGCGGTGCTGGATCCGGCGGCCGTGGTCCAGGTGCAGGTGGCCGAGGCGGTGGTGGCGCGGGCGCCGCTCCTGCAGCCGGAGCTGGAGGCCGGGGCGGTGCAGCGGGTGGCGCGGCACCGGGCGCGGCAGCCGGCGCCCAGGCTCCACCGGCACAATTCCCCTACGACGTGACCGGCTGGACTCTGCCGCTCCAGATGGGAGTGGAGGTGGTGGCCGTCGCGGAGCCGGTCGACGAGGCAACGCGGCGCACGCTGCGCAAGGTCGAACACGTCGATCCGATCCAGGGCAAAGTGGAAGGCTCGGGTCCGGTGTTCGCGTTCTCGCACAACTCCAATGCGGCCCTGCGCGTGGTGAACGACGTCCTGGCGTCCGGTGGAACCGTGAGCTTCGCGAAATCCGAGAGCACCATCTACGCCAAGGGGAATGTCGAATCGTTGCTTCAAAAGAGTGGCGTCAACGCCACTTCCCTCAAGGAAGCGCCGGAAGCGGCATGGCCCGTAAAGAAGCCGCGGGTGGGTCTCTACGAGCCCTGGGCAGGCAATATCGATGAAGGCTGGACGCGCTGGGTCTTCGAGCAGTTCCGTTTTCCCTTCACGCGGCTCCGCAATGCGGACGTCCAGTCCGGCCACCTGCGCGACCAGTTTGACGCCATCGTGTTTGCGGAATCCGGGACGCGCCAGATCGTCGACGGCATGCGTTCGGGCACCGTGCCCGGCCAATACGCCGGCGGGATCGGCGAAGAGGGCACGCAGGCGCTCCGCGATTTCGTCACCCAGGGCGGGACGCTGGTCACACTGGGCAACGCCAGCCTGTTTGCCATCGAGGAGTTCAACCTCCCGGTGACCAACGTGGTGGCCGGCCTGAGGCAGGACCAGTTCTTCTGCTCCGGCTCGCTGCTGCGGGTGGAGATCAAGGAAGCCAATCACCCCGTGGTGGCGGGTCTCCCACTGAGCCTGCCGGTGATGTTCGAGCGCAATCCGGTATTCGATACCAAGACTGGCTTTCGCGGCAAGATCTTAGCCAGCTACATCAAGGACCGCACCCCTCTACTGAGCGGTTTCCTGCTGGGCGCGGATGTGATTCAAGGCAAGGCCGCGGCCATGGATGTCAACCTCGGGACCGGCCACATCATCCTGCTGGGCTTCCGGCCGCAGTGGCGCGGCCAGTCGCACGGCACCTACAAGTTCCTCTTCAACGCGTTGTTTTACAACCCGTCCATGGCGCCCGAAGCGCCGGAGCGCGGGGGCCGCGGCGGTGGCGCTGGTAATGCACAGCAGTCGGCATGGAGAAGAGAGGCGGAATCGGTGAAGGGCGAGCTGAGCAAGTTGCTGGATGCGAACCGCGCGTATTTCACGGCCCGCGGACCGAGTGCCGCGGAACGGGGCAAGCTGCTGGAGACGGCGCTCGATGCGTTCCAGCGCGACCGTCTCCCGCTGCTCGACGATCTGCGCGCGCAGGTGGAGGATGCCGCCGTGGCGCGGGGCGAGGCCGCCTACTCGGCGCAGTTGAAGAAGTTCGCGGTGGACCTTCGCACCAAGGACTTCAGCGCCTCCAAGCTGGAGGATTTGCTGGATCAATATAAGTTGGCGGTGGTGCCATGACCGTGGAGCGGCCTTTCAGGCTGAAAGCCTCCTCCACATTACTCCTTCTCCTGCTCGCCTCAACCGCCTCGGCCCAGATCCCCACGCCCGAGTCCGTTCTCGGCCACAAGCCGGGTGACGATTTCTACCTGGCCACCTATGAGGACGCGCTCGGCTATTTCCACAAACTCGCCGCGGCCTCCAAGCGGATCAAGCTGGTGGAGGTCGGCAAGACCACCCAGGGGCGAGACTGGTTCATCGCGTTCATCTCCGACCCCGAGAACCTGGCGCAACTCGACCATTACAAAGACGTCTCGCGGCGGCTCGGCGTGGCGCGCGGGATCTCCGAGGAGCAGGCCCGCACGCTGGCGCGCGAGACCAAGCCGATCATCCATATCGATGGCGGCCTGCATGCGAGCGAGGTGGCCAACCATCAGCACACGATTCAGCTCGGCCACGACCTGGTGGCCAGCGAAGAGCCCGCGTTCAAAGCCATTCGCCAGAACCTGATCGTCGAACTGTGGTTCTCCATCAACCCCGACGGCCAGAGCATCGTGGCCAACTGGTATCGCGAAAACGTCGGCTCGCCCTACGAGGTTAGCCCCCTGCCTGTGCTCTATCAGGAGTACGTGGGCCACGACAACAACCGCGACGGCTACATGTTGAACATGCTCGAATCGCGGGTCATCACCAAGGCCACGCTGGACACCCAGCCGCTGGTGTTTTACACCCAGCATCAGACCGCGCCCTTCCCCGGACGCATCTACCTTCCCCCATTCGCCGATCCGATTTCGGGAAACATGCACCCGTTGATGTTGCGATGGCTCAACCTCATTGGCATGGCCATCGCGCAGCATCTCGACGATCATGGGCTCACCGGCTCGATGCACCAGGAGACCTTCGACGTCTGGTACCCCGGTTACATCGACAATATCGGCAACTTCCGCCATACCATCTCCTTCTTTACGGAGACCGCGCTCTACCGCTATGCGACCCCGCACTTTTACACGGTGGACGAGTTCCCGGCAGTGCGGCAGGGCTTGGGCACGGAGATGCTGTATTCGAGCCCCTGGAAGGGCGGATGGTGGCGCCTGGCGGATGCCTGCCGCTATATGTACGAGGCGGACATGGCGGTGCTCAATCTGTCGTCGAAGTACCGCGAGCAGATGACCTACAACAAGTACCGGGCGGCGCGCGACACCATCGAGAAGTTCGAAAAAGAGCCTCCCTTCGCGTATGAGATTCCGCGCGAACAGCACGACGCACCCACCGCCGCCGCGCTGTTGGAGAAGCTGATGCTGCAAGGCATCGAGGTCCGGCAGTCGGCCAAGCCGGATGCCTGGGTGATCCCCATGGACCAGCCGTTTGCCGGCCTGGTGAAGGAGTTGTTCGAGCCGCAGGTCTATCCGGTCTTGTCGCAGCGTCCCTACGATGTCACCGGCTGGACCCTGCCGTACCAGATGGGCGTGGAAGTCCACGCGGTGACCACGCCATTGACTAAGCAGTTCCGCGACTCCCTGCAGCCCATCAAGGAAATCCATGGGCTGGCCGCGCCCTTCAACCACAGCGCCAACGCCAGCTTCCGCGCCATCAACGAGATTCTGGCCGCCAAGGGCACGGTCTCGTTCACGGGCAATGAAATCAGCGCGTCGAATATCGATAAGGGCAAGTTGGATGCCATACTGGGGGAGAACCGCCTGCGCGCCGCGGTTGTCAAGCAAGCCGTCAAAGAGGCCGCCGGCAAAGAGGCCCCCAAAGAGGCTGCCAAGGACTCCGGTAAAGAGGCCCCCAAAGAGGCCGCCAAAGACGCCGCCAAGCCGATTAAGGCCCTGCGGGTGGGACTGTACAGGCCCTGGGTGGCGAGCATCGATGAGGGCTGGACCCGCTGGATTCTGGAGCAGTACAAGTTTCCGTTCGCCAGCCTCTACAATGCCGACATTCGCGGCGGCCACTTGCGCGAGCGCTACGACGTGATCGTGATCCCAGATATTTCGGAGCGTCAGATCATTGACGGCCACCGGCCCGGGACGATTCCCGAGCGCTATGCCGGCGGTCTGGGCGAAGAGGGCGTCCAGGAGTTGCGCGATTTCGCGACCGATGGCGGTACCCTCATCACTTTCAACAACGCCTCCATGTTCGCGGTCAACCAGTTCAAGCTTCCGCTGGAGAACTCGCTGGCCGGGCTGCGCGCGGACCAGTTCTTCTGCTCCGGTTGCCTGGTGACCGTGCATGTGGAGGATGCCAAGAATGCGCTCACCGCCGGCCTGGCCGCGGACACCACCGTGATGTTCGAACGGGGCCCGGCGTTCGATACCAAGACCGGTTTCAAAGGCACCGTTCTGGCGCGTTATCCGCGCGAGCGTTCACCGCTCAGAAGCGGTTACCTGGCGGGTCCCGAGAGACTGGAGGGCAAGATTGCCGCTGTGTCTGTGGATTATGGCAAGGGCCACGTGATTCTGCTGGGCTTTAAACCGCAGTGGCGGGGTCAATCGCACGCCGCGTACAAGTTCTTCTTCAACGCGTTTTACGGAGAGTAGGGCACGTCTTCGACAGTCCTCTGCACGTTGCGGGTCGGACCATGGGACCCCAATAGTTCGTTTTCATACATCCCGATATCCCAGCGACTCATCGCCGTCAGGCCCGGTCCTTATCATTGATTCAGTGCCTGACACGGTCAAGTCCCGCAATCCGCCGGATCGGCGCATCAGTGCGGAGCCGCTCGGCGCCAGCGAAGAACGCTATCGAGCGCTGTTTGAGGCCACTCACGACGGTATTCTGATCGTCGACGGCGACGGTAGATTCGTGGACGTCAATGAGAGCTTTTGCCGAATTCTGGGGGCGTCGCGCGAGCACCTGATCGGTACCCCGTTCATGGATTTCATCCCACCCGGCCGGTTGGCGGACACGGTGGACGCACTGGCCCGCCTGAAAGCGCCCCCCTCGATGCCCGTCGAATTCCCTCTCCGCGCGCTCGACGGCAGGCTCGTCGAGCTGGAGTGGAGCTCGTCGTCGCGGTATCTCCCCGGGCTGCATTTCTTTTCCTGCCGCGATATTACGGAGCGCAAGAGAGCCGAATGGGAATTGCTTAAGAGCGAGGCGCGTTACCGCGCGCTGGTCGAGGCGACCGCGCAGGTCGTCTGGACCGCGGACGGCTCAGGTCGAAGCGACGAGGCGAATCAGGCGTGGTGGAGTGAGCTCACCGGGCAATCCAGCGAGCAAAGCGAAGGATGGGGCTGGCTGGAAGCGGTGCACCCCGACGACCGCGAGCGCGTGAAGCAGACGTGGACCGCCGCCCTGGACACCAAGAGCATCCTGAGAACCGAGTACCGCGTCCGGTTGTGCCAGAGCGGTTATCGGCACTTTACGGTTCGCGGCGTTCCGGTCATGAACGCCGATGGATCGTTCCGCGAGTGGGTCGGCACGTTCACCGACGTTACCGAGCAAAAGTCGGCTGAGAACGCCATCGCCTTGAGCGCCGCGAAACTCAGGGCGTATTTCGAAACGGCCTCGCAGGGAATCGTCAGGGTCGACGAGCAGGGGCGCATCGAGGAACTCAACGCCAGGTTGCTCGAGCTCTGTGGCTATAGCCGGGAGGAGCTGATCGGAAAGGAAGTGACGATCCTGGTTCCGGAGGAGCTGCGCAAGACGTATGCCAGGTATATCGCCGGATTCTTCCGCACCCCCAAATCACGGCCCATGGGCGCCGGGCTGGAATTGACGGCCCGGCACAAGGACGGCCACGAGTTCCCGGTAGAGATGGGCCTGAGCTTTGTGCACACTCCCGAAGGAGTCCGCGCCCTCGCGTTCGTTTCGGACATCACCGAACGCAAACGTTCGGAGGCCGCGCTGCGCGAAAGCCAGAAACTGGAAAGTCTCGGCGTTCTGGCGGGGGGCATCGCGCACGACTTCAATAACCTGCTGGTGGGAATCATGGGGAATGCGAGCCTCCTGCAAACTTCGCCGCTGGCTCCCGCGCACCTGGAGACAGTCTCCGAGATCCTGAAGGCCAGCCAACGTGCCGCCGATCTGACGCGCCAGTTGCTGGCATATGCCGGCAAGGCCCGCTTCGATATGCGTCCCATGAATCTTTCCGCGCTGGTCAAAGAGATCAGTGCGCTGGTCCACGCATCCATACCGAAGACTGTGTACGTGCGGCTCGATCTGGATGAGAATGCGCAGTCGATTCAGGCCGACGCCGGACAGATTCAGCAGGTAGTCATGAACCTGGTGATTAATGGCGCCGAAGCCATCCCGCCGGAAACGCCCGGCGTCGTGGTGGTGAGCACGCGTGAGCGGGAGATCGATGAGCCATACGCCCGCGCGCATTTCGGGGAGAACCAACTGGAGCCTGGCAGATACGTCAGCCTGGAAATCCAGGACACCGGAGTGGGCATGGACGAGGCTACGCGGTTGCGCATCTTCGACCCTTTCTTCACCACCAAGTTCATGGGTCGAGGGCTGGGCCTCTCCGCGGTGTTGGGAATTGTCCGCGCGCATCGGGGCGCGCTGCGGGTGGAGAGCCGTCCGGGGGAGGGGAGCAGGTTCCAGATCGTGTTTCCGGCAATCCGCGCTGCCGCCCCGGAGCCGGAGCAGGCGGACTGGGACGAGGACCTGCGCGGCAGCGGTCTGATTCTGGTAGTGGACGATGAACCTACCATCCGCCGCACCGCCAAAATGGTCCTGGAGCGATACGGGTACGAGGTGATGGTGGCCACGGACGGGCTGGCGGCAGTGGAGCTGTTCCAGCAAAAAGCGGACGAAATATCGCTGGTCCTGATGGACCTCACCATGCCCGAGATGGGTGGAGAAGAGACACTCCGCCGGTTGCAAAGCATCCGGCCCGACGTTCGGGTGATTCTGTCGAGCGGTTACAACGAAGCTGATGTCATTCAGAATTTCGTCGGCCAGAGATTGGCCGGTTTCATTCAGAAGCCTTACAATGTTCGCACCTTGGCCGGAAAGATCAAGGCGGCGATGAACTAAGTGGCGAGATCTGGCTATAATTATGGCTAGGGGAAGCATGCATGCGTTTCGCCAGCGTCGTCGAAGTGAAGAACGGTCTCTCAGCGTACTTGGCGCGCGCGCGCAAGCGCCATGAGCCTCTCATCGTCACCCGTCACGGCAAGCCGTACGCCTTGATCCAGGCGATCACGGAACAGGACCTTGAGCGCCTGGAGTGGACCGGCCTGGCCACGAGGCGTCTCAGCCAAGCGTGGGAAGGCGAGGACGATGGGCTCTACGACTATTTATGAGCGGGGCCATGTCGTCGTGGTGAATGTCCCATTCACCGGCCAAGGTGGCGCCAAGCGTCGGCCGGCCCTCGTACTCAGCGCGGACGCATTCCACTGCGCACTCCCCGATCTGATTGTCTGCCCGATCAGTAGCCAGCCGCGCTTCTACAACCGGCCTGGCGGCGGCGATCATCCGTTGCGACACTGGAAGAGCTTGGGCCTGCGCTATCCCAGCACGGCTCGGCTGTCGAATCTGATGGCGGTTGAGAAACGCCTCATCCAGCGTGCGTTGGCGCCGCTCCACGCGGATGATCTCGCCCTTATCGAGCAGGGCCTACGTGAGGTCTTCGGTCTTTGAACCGCCTTTGCGGCCGGTTCGCCCAGTCGGCGCCAAAGGTCCCCCCGGGTGTAGGCCATCACACTTAAAAACAGCCCCACCTCGCCGGAGCAGAATCGGTGGCAGCTCAGCCGCAGCATCACCGCTTGCAGGTGGAAACCCAGTCAAATCATGCTGTGCGATCCTGTAGGGCGAAGGAGGCTTTTCATGCGCCACGCGTTCCGGCTTGTTGCCGTGGTCCTCTGGGTGGCTGCCTGCGGCGTGCCGGCTCTGGCCCAAAACACGGCGGCTGGTTCGGTAGCAGTGGCCCCGGCCATGCTGAACGGTCTCCCGTGGCGCGGCATCGGCCCCGCGGCCACCGGCGGGCGCATCGCGGACATCGCCGTGGCCAAGGTGCCGGGGGCGCCGGCGGAGATCTACGTCGCGACCACCTCCGGGGGGATCTTCAAGAGCGTCAATGAGGGCGTCTCTTTTGCACCGGTCTTCGATAACGCCGGCGGCATGATGTCGATGGGTGCAATCGCAGTGGCGCCGTCCAACCCTTCGGTCGTTTGGGCCGGTACCGGCGAGGCCGATAACCGGCAGAGTTCTTCGTGGGGAGACGGGGTCTACAAATCCACCGACGGAGGGCGCACCTGGCAGAAGATGGGCCTCGAGGAGACCCGCCACATTGGGAAGATCGTCATCCATCCCACCGACCCCAACACCGTCTATGTCGCTGCGGTGGGACACCTGTGGGGCTCCAACCCCGACCGCGGCGTCTACAAAACCACCGACGGCGGCAAGAGCTGGAGGAAGGTTCTGTATCGTGACGACCACACCGGGGCCATCGATCTGGACATGGACCCCAAGGATCCCGAAGTGGTTTTCGCGGCGATGTATCAGCGTCAGCGCAAGGGTTGGGGATTCAACGGCGGTGGTCCGGGCAGCGGCATTTACCGCACTAACGACGGCGGAGCAAACTGGACCGAACTGAAGAACGGCTTGCCGCGAGGCGACAAGGGACGCATCGGACTGGCGATTTTTCCAGGTGACAACCGCATCGTCTACGCCATCGTGGAGGCCGATCCTCCAGGCTTTGGAGGAGGCCGTGGCGGCGGTGGCGCTACGCCGATTCCAGGATTTGCCGCGGCCGAGGGCGAGTCCGCCGCGGCTCCGGCCGGCGCGACCGCTGTCCCGGCGGGCCGGGTAGGTGGTGGACGCGGTGACTCAGCTTCACCAGCGCCGCCCGAGGCCGGACGTGGCGGTGGCGGGCGTGGCGGTGGTGGACGTGGCGCAGTGGCCGGCGGAGCTGCCGGAACTACCCAACAGGGCGGCGTCTTTCGCAGCCTGGACCAGGGCGAAAGCTGGGAGCATATGACCGGCCTCAATCCGCGGCCGAGCTACTACAGCCGGATCTATGTAGACCCCAAGGATGCGGACCGCGTTTACATCATGGGATCGAACCGCGGCTTTTATATCTCCGATGACGCGGCTCGAAGCTTTCGCGAAGTTTTCAGCGGGGTTCACGGCGAAGACCACACCCTTTGGGTGGACCCGGATAACACCAACCGACTGATCATCGGCGGCGATGGCGGCGTGTCCATCTCCTACGATCGCGGCCTCACCTGGCTCTTCCGCCTCAATCTTCCCATCGGCCAGTTCTACAACATCTCGGTCAACAACCAGGATCCGTTTCTGGTTTGCGGCGGTCTTCAGGACAACGGCAGTTGGTGCACCCCCTCGGCGTCCCGTATGAGCCACGGCGTTTCTTTCAAGGACGCCTTCAATATCGGCAGCGGAGACGGCATGCAGGCGCTGTTCGACGGCGACGACCACACCGTGCTGGTCAGTTCCCAGAACGGATCCACCAACCGTCTGGATCTCAATACCATGCAGCGGCAAACCATCGGTCCGGTGCAGCCGTTCGAGAGGCCCCGGCCCGGGCAGGCGCCCTACCGCTGGTACTGGACGACGCCGCTGATTGTCTCCAGTTTCGATCCGAACAGCATCTACACCGGGGCGAACATTCTGTTCCGGTCCGACGACCGTGGTGTGAGCTGGAAACCGATCAGCCCCGACCTCACCGCCAACATCGATCGGGAAGGGCTCCAGATGATGGGCGGGCCGATTCCCCGGAACGCTTTTTCCCGGCATGACGGTCAGTCCAGTTTCAGCGCGTTGACCACCATTGCGGAATCGCCCCTCGACAAGAACCTCCTGTACACCGGGGCCGACGACGGAACCATCCAGATGACCCGCGATGGCGGCCAACATTGGACCGATCTGACCCGCAATGTGCGCGGTCTTCCCTCCACTCTCAACATCAGCGGACTGATAGCGTCGAAGCATGCTGCGGGCCGGGTTTACGTGACCGTCGACGGCCATTTCAACGACGACTATCACCCCTACGTTTTCGTGAGCGAGAACTTCGGCAAGACCTGGCGCGCGATCACGAGCGGTCTGCCCGAGACCTCGGTGCATCGCATCCGCGAGCACCCGGTGAACCCCAACTTTCTGGTCGCCGGGCTGGAGGCGGGTGTGTACGCCTCCTTTGATCGCGGCGCGCATTGGACCTCCCTCAACACCAACCTGCCGCCGGTTCCTGTCTACGACCTGGTGTTCCAGGAGAGCGAGCATGCGCTGGTCGTCGGCACGCATGGGCGCAGCATCTGGGTTTTGGATCATGTCGAGCCGCTGGCCCAGTTGACGCCCGAGGTCGTGACCGGCAACGGGCATCTCTTCCCGGTTCCTGCGGTGCATCCTCAAACCATCCAGGTGGGCCAGTTCTGGTTCGGCGCGGGCGAGTTCTTCGCGCCCAACCCGCCTCACGGCGCGGTGGTGACTTACTACCTTCCCACAGGTTCCATCGGTGGAGTCCGGATTGTCATTTCCGACACTGCGGGTAAGACCGTCCGGACGTTGCTCGGCCCGGCCCAGGCGGGGCTGAATCGCGCCTGTTGGGATCTGCGAATGGCGCCTCCCTTGCCCGAACACGGTCCGCCGGCGATGGCGAGTTGCAGCGGACTCGGCGGTGGCGGTGGTGGCGGTCGTGGCAGCGCGAGTCCAGGAGTTCTTCCCGGCAGGTACACGGTTTCCGTCACACCGGCGGGCGGCCCGCCACTCGAGACCGCGATCACCGTCGGCCCCGATCCGCATTTCACCATCTCAGATGCGGACCGCCTCACCCGCTATGCCGCGATCCTGAGCGCCTACACGCTGTCGCAACAGTTGGCGCCGGCCCGCGACGCGGCAGAAATGCTGGTGGGCCAAGCGGCCGCGGTGCGCCAGTATCTGACTGCGGCCGGTGAAGGCGGAACCAGCGCACTTGTGGTGGTGGAGCGGGTGACGCTCGAAGTCACCCGGGTGCTGGGCCAGGTGAACCGGACGCTGGCTTCCGCGGCCAATGTGCAGAGCGGCATGGATGGGTACGACGGCTTGCCCACGGCCGCCCAACTGCGGCAGTTGGAGTGGGCCTGGGAAGACGCGACGTCCAGCGTGACGGCTCTAAACCGGCTCATCCAACAGGACATGCCGGCGGTCTATGCCGCCGCCGGCGGTTCCATCAAATGGCCACAGGTTAAGCCCGCGCCGGTTCCGGTGCGGCAGCCGTGACGTCGTGTCGAAAAGCCAAGGCCGGCTGAAGCCTGCGCAGGATGTAATACTACTGCCGGAACAAGAACACTCGGCCCGAGTTGGGCGCGATGATGCGGAGCGCGACTTGCCCATCCTCCAGTTGGAGCCACTTCCACTCGAAGTGTTCGTCGAACTTCCGGATGGCCGCTCCTATGCTTTCCATAGACTCGGGTGATAGCGTGTCACCCAGGTGTACCGTAAGACGCGAGAACAGCGCCTCGCGTACCTGGTCGGACAGACCTACAGCGTCGATGCGCACCAGTCTGCGGTTGCCCGAAGGAGAATTCGATTCTGCCAGGGCGGCCCGTTGCTGTTCCAGTTCCTGCGTCATGGTTCTCAGCTCGTTGAGGCGGCCTTTCAGTTCATTGAGTACGGCCGGATCCTGCTGCCGCGCCAAAGCGCCCTGCAGCCTATCGAGTTCTTCCCTACGCTCGACCAGCCGTCTTTCGAGCTGTTCTTTTTCCTCCCGGGATTGGGCGAGGTCGTTCATGAAGACTTTGACCTGTTCGAGCTGCTCTTTGTGGAGGTCGTCAACCGTTCCCGCGGCTTCCTCAGCCTGACGGCGTCGCGCCGCGGCCAACTGGAAATTGACGCTGACCTGTCGCGTGCTTCCGGCCACGTCGGGCAGGAAGTGCCACTCGAAGACCGATTGCAGAGCCGCTCTGCGCAACTCCAGCGGGCCGCTCAAGACGCGCGCATCGCCGACAGCACCTGCGGCATCGAGCGTGGCTTCCACGGTCACGGTCCCCTCGATCCCTTTTTCGATCGCCGGCCAGGGATATTCCACGGAGGTTCGGTGCAGTACGGCAGCGGTGCCCAAATCGACGCTCACTCCCGCGCCATCGCGCCCCTGACCCGGGCCACGGACTGTGAACGAGAAGGCGGTCTTTGGTTCCTCCTGCGCCTGGCCTCGGGCCCAGTGCACGTTGATCGCAAAGCAGGCCAGTCCCAGGCAGAGCGCCAGAATTCCCGGCAGCTTGGATGGGCCACACTCCTGCGTCTTGACGCCGATCAGCCTCTGAATACGGTACAGCAACGGCCCGCCGGTACTGGCCATAGCCATGCCTGGCGCCATCATCCGCAGCCTCTCGATTTTGGTCAAGGCGCGCGCGTAGCAGAGCGCGTCGCCGCAGGAACTCACGGCCAGATCGTCGCAGCACAACTCCCTTTCCCGCCGGATGCGCGCCGAGATCCACCAGACCGCGGGGTGGTAGAACAACAGAGTCTCCGCCAGGATTTGCAGCACGTTGACCAGATAATCGTGCCGCCGGATGTGCGCCAGTTCGTGTGCGAGGACGGCCTCCAGTTGCTCCGGCGTAAGCCCCAGGAAGGTGGCGGACGGCAGCAGGATGGCCGGACGGATCCACCCGACCACGCTCGGCCCGTCGGCCACCGCGGTCATCAGGACGCGCACCGGGCGGGCGAGTCCCAGGCGGGCTCCCAGAGTCGCGACGATGGCGACGACCGGCGCCTCGGCCGGCGAGCCACGGCGGCGCAGCGACGATACCTGTCGGCAACCCCACGCCAGCCGTATGGAGAACAGGAGCACGCCCAAAGACCACGCCGGGACCGCCCACGACTGCCAGGCGGCCAGCCAGTCTCTCGCCGGGACTGCGCCCCTCGCTGCGGCAGCCACGCCTTGTGGGACGATGGCGTTAAGCACGAGGCCGGCGCGCGCTGGCGCAGGTCCGGTATAAAGAACGTACGCCGTGATCGCCGGCAGCACCGCCAGGACCGCAAGGGCCATGCAGCTTGCCAGATAACGGGAATTGGCGGAACGCTTCCGCAACCCGAAAAGTGCTACCCAAAGAAGGAAGGCTACCAGCAGGCCCTGCCACACGAAATGGAGCAGAGCCGCGCTGAGGGCCTGTGCCATCGCTGTTGTCATTTTTCCTCTCCTTCAAATCGATCCAAAAGCTTCTCAATGGCTTCCAATTCCTCTTTGGACGACCGTTTAGTCGCCATCGCCTGCAACACCAGGGCCTTCACGGAACCGCCGAAGGCGCGGTGGAGCAGATCGCGCAGCAACTGCCTCTGGGTCTGTTGCTGTGAGTACCGGGCGCGGTAGATCTGCGGGCGCTCGGACTCGTCCCGCTCCACAAGCCCCTTTTCGGTCATGATCTGCAGCAGCTTCAGGACGGTGGTATACCCGGTCGGTCTGGTTTGATTGAGTACACGCTGAATGTCGCGGACCGAGCGGGGACCGCCCTCCCACAAGACCTGCAGGATGTTGAGCTCGCCTTCCGTGGGACGACGCTGTTTGGAAGCCATGCAGCTATTATTGACGAAGAGCTTCGTCAATGTCAACGAAAATCTTCGTCATTGGGAAGTGGGGCGGCGGCGTTGCCGCGGTTGACAGGCCAAAGGGCCTGTCCCACCATCAGCCAGAGTGTGGCCACCAGGTACGCCATCCAAAGACCGAGGAAGACGGGCTCGGAAATCCAGCCGCCCTTGTAGACCGCCAGGCGCTCCAGCGCGCCGTGCAGGCCGACCGCTCGCTCATCGGCCAGGTGCAAGGCCGCGATGGCCCCGCTGGCCTTGTGCCGGATCATGCCCGTGTAGTAAGGGATGGCAACACCATGGACGGTATACAGGTCGAGTAAGGCGAACAGAACCACGCCGGCGGCCGGAGCCCAACGCCGGACTCGCGCCAGACCGCCGGCGCACAGGGCCACTTCGGCGGCGACCACGGCGTACAGATACCAGCCCATCGAGCCCGGCAGTCCCTTGCTCACGTAGAGCATCAGCACATTGTAGATCTGACCGGCCCAAAAGGCCGCGTAGACGGCGATGAGCCACCAGATCGCGGGGGAGCGAACCATACGGAGCAGGCCAAAGGCTGCCACCAGGATGACCGCATAGAACGCGTGATACATCCAACTGCGCACCATCAGGGAACTCCAGCCACCGAAATAGATATGGGAGAAGAGAATCGCGTCGACCGCCGTTCCCCAGGGAACGGCAGACGCCCGCCGGAGCAGAGTCCAGGCGCCCACTCCGCGCAGCATAGCGGCCTCGCTCAGGCCCGAAAGTGTCCCGGTAGTCAGAATGTTGCGCCAGTACCACCACCCGGCGATGGCCGCCGCTACAATCACCGGCGTGGAAGCGCGGACGTATTCGAGAACCCCTGCGCGCCTCCTCCAGCATACAAACGCGAGCAGCAGAACAACTGCCGGCACAGCCGTGAGAAAGTAAGCCTTCGTCAATAACCCGAGACCCAGCACCACTCCCAAACCGGCGGCCGTCCGCCAACTGGCCCCTTCCTGCAACAATCGCAGTCCGATCCAGATCAGGAGCGTGAACCAGACCATCGCTAAACAATCGTTGCCCACCCGCGCAACATCAACCGCCAGTCCAGGCATGACGGCAACCACGGCCGCACAGCAAAGAGCGACTCGCTCATCCCCCAACGCCACGTGGCCAATCCGAAAGACCAGCGGGATGATGCAGGAGGCGATGGCGATGCCGAGCCATCGGATCACCAGGACTTGCGCAGCCAGGCCACCATGGCTCATAAGACGCACGACGGACGCCATCATCCAGTAATAGAGAGGGGGTTGCAGCGCTTCATAGGCCGTCAATCCGCCGGCGTAATCCTCGCGGCCCCATTCGGCCGGCATCGCCCGGAACGTAGCCTCGCGTTGGGCCCTCATTTCGGGGGGCAGGCTCCAGTAGACATCCTCGGTGACGGAAGGCGCCGGCAGATTGCGCAGTTCCCAGGGCACGGGAGCAAGCTGCAGCGACGCCGCGACATCCCGCGGGACCGGCTGGTCTCTGGCAACCAGCGGCTGTCCGCGCAGGGCCATGGTGCGGATGACGGAGAAGTGGGCCCACTCATCGCAGCCCTCCCACAGCGGGAGCATCGTGGCATAAAAGGCGAGACGCGCCAGGAAGCAGGCCCAGATCAGCGCGATCCGCCACTCTATGCGCATGGGAGCCACGATTATCGCATGAGATCGGACGGAGAGTTGTGGAGTGCGATTGGGCGAACGAGATACAGGCCGATTGTTTCGAGCGGATTTTCGAGCAGAAAAGAGTAAATTGCTATTGATTTTTTCCTAATTCCTCCGTAAACTCACTTAAAGTCTAAATTATCTGCGCCGGACTGGCGCTTATTCAGCGGATTACCCGCCGAGGGGAATGTGCTATGTCGACCTATGGGAGTTGTGTTCGAGGAGTTGCCCGGCCCATCGTATTGGCGTTCGTGTCCACGCTTGTGGCGTTAGCGGCGACCCCGCCACCGAAGCCTGGTTGCGAGTACAAAGTAATCGACGCGACCAAGTGGGGCAACAAGGAGCTCAAGAACCCACCGGCCATATCTTCGGCGAACGGGACACTGAGAACTAACTTGCGGGTCACTTACACCGAGACTACGATCGGAGGGTGCGGCGTGAAGCTGAGGAGCTACGTCGCGAGCGGGGCGGAGGCCGGAGGGAGCACGGCACTGGTCGGGCCGACACTCCGAATCAAACCGGGCGATGCGCTGGAGCCGGATCTGATCAACGAATTGCCCAAAGAGAGCGCCAAGGAGATACAGGCCCAGTTTGAACAGGAGAACAACGCCGCGTATATCACTACCCGGCCGCATTCGTTCAACACGACGAACCTGCACACGCATGGCCTGCACGTCTCGCCGAACGGCAACAGCGACAACGTCCTGCTGGCTATTCTCCCCGGAACGCATCAGCAGTACAACATCAAGCTTCCGCCGAATCACCCTCGTGGCACATTCTGGTATCACGCGCATAGTCACGGTTCGACGGCCATCCAGGTGGGCAGCGGAATGGCCGGCGCCCTCATCGTGGAGGATGACGAAACCAGGATTCCGGCCGCGCTCAGAGCGGCCAATCAGCACGAAAAGATCATGGTGCTGCAGAGCATCCTGTACGACACGCAAGGACAGATCGAACAGATAGCGGCGTTGTTCCCCGATCCTAACAACCCCGACCCTAACAACCCCAATGGCAGGGTTCCCAAACAGGCGTGCGCGGCGGAACCACCACCTCAGACCACATGGTTCTGTTCCAAACGCCGGATCACCATCAACGGACAGATCGTTCCCATCATCAGGATGCGTCCGGGGGAGGTGCAGCGCTGGCGGATGATCGATACTTCGTTCCGCGAATCCATCAGCCTTACGCTCAACAACGCAGTGCCGAGTCTCCCGGGCCTGGACCTGAACGAGATTGCGCTCGATGGGATCTACCTGGGCCGAGTCGATATATGGCCCGCGGGCGGCACGCCTATCGACCTGGAGCCCGGATACCGCAGTGATATTCTGGTGAAGGCCAGCGCGACGCCGGGCAAATACAATTTGATCGACAACGCGGTACCGCAAGGCAAGGGACTGCTGGGCGGCGCCGAGCCGGAAAACGTGCTCGCGCAAGTGATCGTCGAGGGAGAGCCGATGGACATGCGGCTTCCGACGAATGAAGAGATGCTCCCACTGGCGCCCTTCCCGGGAGTGAACCTGAATGTGACCGCCGTGGGTGTTCAGGAGGTGCTGTTCAAGCTCGGGACCGGGCTGGAGAATCCCAACCGCAACTATTTCCAGGTGAACTACCACTCGTTCAACCCCGACAACGTGCGCATCTTGAAACTGGGCGCAACCGAAGCCTGGCACGTCACGACGATTGGCGATCCCCCCGGGGTTCCCAACGCCATCCCTCCCGCGCCACACGTCTTCCACATCCACATCAATCCCTTCCAGACGCTCCGTTCGGGGCCCAACGGACAACCGGAAATGGTCTGGAAAGACACCTTGCTGATCCCGCCGGCGGCGGATGTGATGCTGTACACGCGGTACCTGGATTTCACCGGGACCTTCGTGATGCACTGCCACATTCTGGATCATGAGGATCTGGGAATGATGGAGCTCGACGAGGTGACGGACACCGGGTTAGTCGACATGAACATGAACCACGCGCACTGAGGAGTGGTTCCAGCACGGAGACAGTCCGGAGGGGCGCATGGGGAATGGCCGTCTGAGCAGTTACCTGAAGTCCGTGGTTCCCGCGTCGGCGTCGACCGTCGGCGCCGCGGCACTGCCGAAGTGTCCGCTGTGCGTGGGCGCCCTTCTGGGTTCCATCGGAATCTCGATTCCACTTTCGGGGGCTTCCCTCGGCTGGCTGTGCGCGCTTCTGGTGTGCGTTCCGGTCGCGTTGTCGTTTATACCGGTTTGCGGAGCCCGGCGTATCGGGCCGATCCTGCTGAGCGTCTCCAGCGGATCGCTGCTGCTGTTGGGCAGAGCCTTCGGTGTGGCTTACCCGGTTCTGGCAGTTGGGATCATGGGCCTGATCGCGGCCTCTCTGTGGAGGGTCCGCGAGACTACCAAGGGCCGCCTGGCCGGCCGGGCGTGCCCTACCAAATCTTCTTGACCGTTTCAGAATCGAGGTCCGGACTATGGCAGAAGAAGGAAAGACAGCAAAATGGACGCGCTACCAGCGCGTGAAGGAGATCCTGAACCAGGCCTCCGGGTCCGCCAACCCCAGCTACCAGGGATACGGAAGATTCTGGGAGTTGCCGCTGGAGGAATTCCTCGAGGCGACCATCTATGGCATTCGGATGATCGCTCCGGCGACACCCACACTGGCGCCGGTGATCTCACATGGCTCCTGTTGTCACTCGACCGGCGCGAGTAGCGCGCCGGCGCCGCGGGCAGGCTCTCCCGGCCGCGGCGCGGCCTCGGGGTTGATCATTGGACTCAGGGGCGAGTGCCCCTTCGATGGGACTCAGTTTCCGCGCCTGCCCTGGGACGGGCAACCCGTGTCCGATCCCGATATCCAATTCATTCAGGATTGGATCGACGCCGGATGCCCGGTGAACGACGACCAGCGTTCACCCGCGCAGGTCCAGGAATCCGTGGTTATGGCGCGTGCCCGGGGAGACGAGGAACATCCTGTTTCCACGAACAGCACGAACACGGACAGCGAACAATCCGGCGGCCTGAAGGTACGCAAGAATATCAGTTCGCTGAGTTGGGAGGAGTTGCAGCGATTTCGCAACGCGATCGCGCGCATGAAGTCGCTCGACAGCTACTACCAGGACGAGCGAAGCTTCGGTTACTGGGCGCGGCTGCACGCCAACGATTGCCAGCACGGATGGGAAGAGTTTCTTACCTGGCACCGCCTGTATGTGTATTACTTCGAGCAGCAGTTACAGGATATCGACCCGGCAGTGACGCTGCCCTACTGGGACTGGACCGATCAATACAAGCCCGACGTGCCGGCGACCCTGTTTGACGCCGCGCAGTTAGACCCTTCCCTGAAAACCGATAACGGGATCGTTCCGCAAGCATACCAGTGCTGGTTGGACCAGGCAGCCTGGGACCGGCTGAAGGCCAACGGGCTTCCCGAGCCGCTCCTGAGCGAACTGAGAAAAGTGATTACCGTGCCACCCGGAGAGGGAGGCGACCCAAAGGACTTCAAGACGTTCAACTCCGGACTGCGGCTCTTTACCGCCGCGGGAATCAGGTACGGACAGGACAAGGTGAGCGATCAGAAGATCCTCGCGGAACTAGGTGTGGTCAACCCGCTGTGGCACGCGCTTCGCTGGCCGGGGGGAGACCAGAACCTGATCTTCGAAGCCTATCCGACGCCGGACGACATCAACCGCATTCTGCAACTGTCCAACTTCTTCTCGTTCGGCAGCGGCCCCATGAACAATCATTTCTTTGGCGCCCTGGAGAACATTCACAACCTGATCCACAATTTCTCAGGCGGCTCGAACCCGTACTATAAGCCCGGAACCAATCCGCTGGACCGCCAAAACGAGCCACAGTCGGGAGACATGGTTAGTCCCGGAGTGACAGCCTTCGACCCCATTTTCTGGGGACATCACAGCAACGTGGACCGCCTGTGGTCGGTATGGCAGACGCTGCATCCCGGGATCGATCCCGACGATCCGAGCGCGGTTCTGCCTCCCTGGACGCTGAGCGTCCAGGATACGCTGAACATTGCCAACCTGGGCTATGAATACCTGAACGCTTCGTACGTGTACCCGACGGACAACTCGGTCCCCATCGCGAGATTCAAATCGGCTCCGGCGGAGGTCGCTCCGCGCGTGCTGGCGGACCACCGGTGGGCGGAGGTTCGCCTGCACAAGGTGCAATACCTTACCCGGGCGGGCTTCCACATCCGCGTCTTCCTCAATTCGCCGGATGCGAACGTGAACACACCCACCCGCGGTAACGACAACTACGTGGGGCAATTCAATACCTTCAGCGGATTTTGCGTGGGAGGACCGGGCCACTGCGCGCCCCCGCCGGAGACCCGCCGGAAGTTCGATCTTCGAAAAAGGCACCACAAGACGCCGGGGAACTTTCATATCGATGCGACCAGCACGGTAGCCAAACTTGCCGCCCAGGGCGCCACAGCTTTTCAAGTGAACCTGGTGATGATGAACACCGACGGAACGCCGGCGACGGACGCTCTGCTGGTGAACGCCGTCTCTCTTAACTTTGTCGAATGAGACGCAACTTGGACGAGGTGACCACATGAAAACCACTTACAAGATCCATCCAGCCATTGGAATCGCCCGCCTCGGAAACAGTACGGAGTTCTACCTGGCGCCCGAGACCACTTACCTGGCTCCCGAACCGAACGGTGGTCTTCCGATCCAGTCGAACCCCGACGGCACGGTCACGGAGCCGGAGCAACCCGTCACCGAGTTCAAAGACGCCCAGGGGGCCATCAAGCGGCAGGCGGCGAGATTTCGGGTCTATGTCTACGACGACCAAACCCCCGGAGGCCGCGAATTACAGATCGGCGATGCCATTCAGGGCCTCAACCAGACTTCCGGTCAAATCTTCAGCGGCACGCTGGCGGATATCGCCTGGACCACATACCTGGCCAACAAGAAAGCCAGTTGGTACGAGTTCCAGCAACTGGAGGGAGAGCACGGGTATGCGCCGAATCACCCGCTGCGGAACGCCGGCATCACCGACCCCGACTCACGGCAGAAGCTGATCATCGATCCGGGACCGCAGACGGTTTCCGTCACCGGTGTGAGCGGGTACCCGAACACCGCGCAGTTTGCGCTGGGGCAGAATCCCGGGATGCCGCAAAACTTCCCGCCGCCGCTGACCCCGAACTCGATTACCACTCTCGGGGAAATCATGGCGAACCCGCAGGGCAAGTACGGCCGCCTGGTGGTGCTCGGCGGCAACGGCAACTCCGGGTCCGTCAACAACGGCATGGGACAGCCTTACATCCACACCTTCGCCAATAACGACGGGTGGTTCGACGATATCTCGGACGGGCCGGTAACGGCGCAACTCACGGTCAACGTCACCGCGATTGACGGGACCAAAGTGAAAAAGGGCGATGTGGCCATGCAGCAGGTGACCGTTGCGGTGGACCAATCCTCCTGGGTGATTGTGGGCTACCCGCGGTATG
>JAIQFL010000696.1 GCA_020073365.1 Terriglobia bacterium
GCCGCGTTCTCGGCCGCGGTGAGCGCGGGCAGCAGGTTGTATTGCTGGAAGACGAAGCCCAGATTTCTACGGCGGAACATCACCGCCCTGGAGCCGGAAAGGCGGGTCATCTCCTGCCCAAGGACCGAGATGGCGCCGTCGTTGGCATCCAACAGGCCGGCGATGATGGAAAGCAGCGTGGTCTTGCCGCATCCGCTGGGTCCTACCAGCAAGGTGAGCTCGCCAAACGGGACATCGAAATCGATGCCGCGTAGCACCAGGGTGCGGTTCTCACCCTCTCCGAAATCCTTCGTCACACGCCTGCAGGAGACAGCGCTCCCCGGCATTTCGGCAACTTCATGTAGCATGGCATTCCCCTCCAAAGAAACTTGCTTGGCACACAGGCGGGCGAGGCAGGCGGAAGCGCCTACCCCACTCTGTCAGCCGCGGAACACGACGGCCGGTTCGAGCACCAGTACCCGGCGTATGCTCATTAGGCTCGCCAGCATGATGATTAAGAGCACGGTGGCGCCGGTGCCCGCGGCCACCTGCCAGAACAGCGTGAAGCCTCGCAGGTCGAGGTTGTTCTTTGTGATTTCGAAGAACGCCGCTGTCATCCCGATGCCGATCGAGAAGCCGATCACCCCCACCGTCACGGCTTGCAGCAGGATCATTCCCGTGATCCGCCAGTTCGTGACGCCGATGGCTTTTAGCGCGCCGAACTGCTTCAGGTTTTCCAAAGTGAAAATGTAGAACGTCTGTCCCGCGACGATGGTGCCCACCACCAGAGCGATCGCGATCGTAATGCCGAAGTTGATCGGAATGCCGGTGTGCGCCATGTAATACCAGATGGTCTGCCAGCCGAACTCGCGCGATGTGGCGGCATGGAGGCCTGTGGCCGCTTCGATACGCCGGCAGACTTCCTGCTCGCTCACGCCGGCCATGGGCTTCGCCAGCACGAACGACAGCAGGTTGCGCTCGCGCCCCACGTAAGTGATCGCCTGGCTGTAGCGCGAGTAAAAGACCGGCAGATTCTGAAACGGCGCCGAAGAGTTGTAGATCCCCACGATGGTCACGCGGTGATCGTTCAATTCAAGCGTCCGGCCGAGCACGTAGGGCTGTTTGGGGAAGAAGAATTCGTAACCGACGCGGTCCACGAAGATCGCATCGGGCTTCCGCAAATCGTCCACGGTCCCCATCACCAGGTTGCGGGGCGCCCCTACCAGCGTGGCGTCATCCACGCCCAACATGATCGCCACGCGGAAATTCCCGTCCAGCGCCTTGGCTCGGGGCGTGCCCTTGAACAACGGAACCGCCCAATCCACTCCCGCAACGCCGCGCACGCGATACAGATCGTCGTCGGTGAGCGCCTTCACCTCGTCGAAATATTGTGTCTTACGGTCCATCACCCAGATGCCGGCGTCGCGGACATCTTTGATCTGACTCGTGGTGCGGTTCATGATGCCGGCGAAAATGGAGCTCTGGTGCGACATGAGGAACGTAGAGAAAGCCACGGCAAAAATGAGCCCCAGATATTTCGCCCGGTCGCCGAAAAGCATTTGCAATGCTACGAAGTTCATAAGATGGTCTCCACGTCTGAACACTGCATAGGATGTGAACAGTGTTCATCACGAAGCAAAAAATTTTGCGGCCATTGGGTCATCGCGCACGAATCCCTTCGATCTGGATCTCGACCACGCGGTCGATCAGGCGGTTCTGCTCCACAAAGGGGAAACCGGTGCGGGTTACCAGCAGCGAGGAAAGGCCATGGATACCCGCCCAGAGGGCCTGCGCCACTTCGTCCACGTCGGTGCAGTTGAGGAGCCCGGCCAGGATGCACCGCTCGACGGTTTGACGCAGGTTGTTAAAGCAGCGTGCCCCCGCCTCACAGCGGATCGACTCGCCGCTCTTGACCTCCCCGGGAGCCTGGACAAACGTGATGATGTAGTGATTGGGATTGTCGAGGGCGAACTGAATATACGTCCGCAAACCGCGGCGGAGGCAGTCCAACGGCGCGGCTTGATCGCGATTGATGGCGGCGAGTTTCTGCGCCAGGCGCGAGAAGGTCTCTTCGCAGATGCGATCGAGGATTTCGCTCTTGTCGCGGAAATAAAGATAGATGGTGCCGGGCGCGTACTCGATCTTTTCAGCGATCTTCCGGATGGAAGTGCTTTCGTACCCCTCTTTGACGAAGAGCGTGCGTGCAGCCTCCAGAATCTCCTCGCGAATGCCTTCCTTTTGCCGGGCTCGTCGTTCCAGAACTCCCATATTCAAACCACCGTCCAACTACTGAACACTGTTCATTATGAGGGAGGAGTAGGCCGCTGTCAAGAAATATTTTTCGAAGGGTAGGTATAGGTGGGGCAGGCGCCTTCGCGTGTGCCCCAAAGGGGCTGAATTACCAGTGGGGGAAGGACCCACTCGAATAGTTGATGGTTAGATTCGATAGCTGGCGAGCGGTGAGTCCTGGAAACGGGGCTGATCGGAACCTCGCGACAAAGTCCACACATGGTGGGCGAGCAATCCGGCGGGCCGTAACGCGTGTGAAGCTTGAGCAGGCCCCGAAAGCTGCAATGTGGATGCCGATCCGGCGCGAAAGCG
>JAIQFL010000341.1 GCA_020073365.1 Terriglobia bacterium
AGGAACGGCTGCAGCGATGATAGGCATACGATCCACTGGCTCGCAGTCCACACGACGCCAAAGGTCATCTGCTCGAAATCCGGAGGGACGTTTCCAAGCGCACGCGCGTGATCCTGGCCATCGCGAGTTGGACCGTGGTTGTGCTGGGCTGGTACCTGCTGACGCATTGGAACATCCTGCCCCCGTTCTCCGTCCCCAAGCCGGTGGGCGTGGTTGGAGCGTTCTTTCGCCTGTGGACGGAATACGACCTGGCGGCCAACGTCTTTCAGAGCTGGTGGCGCATCGCACAGGCATTCTTCTGGGCCGCGATCGTGGCGATTCCCCTGGGATTGCTCATGGGCGGCTTCAAGTGGCTGCACGACCTGGTCAACCCCGTGGCGGAACCCATGCGCTCCATGCCTATCACGGCATTCATGCCCGCCTTCATCGGGCTGTTAGGCATCGATGAGACGAGTAAGGTTGCGTTTCTCTGGTTCGGCATGTTCTTCTACCTGCTGGCAGTAGTGGTGGAAGAGGCCAACCGTGTGGACAACGCCCTGCTGGAGACGGCGATGACGTTGGGGGCCAGCCGGCGTCAGGTTCTGTGGCTGATGTTCCGGGCGTCGTTTCCTTCCATTTTCGGCTCGTTTCGCATCCTTTACGATCTGGGCTGGACCTACGTGATTCTGGCCGAAATCGTGAATGCCCGCAAGGGCGTGGGATACATGGTGGAAGCCGCGCGCAAGGTTCTGGACTTCGACCGCGTGTACGCCGGGATCATCGCCATTGGCCTGGCCGCGTTTCTTTTCCGCTACCTCCTGACCCTGATGGAGCGCTGGTTATTCCCCTGGCGCAGGGTGGTTTCGCAAGTTTCCCAACCGGCCGTAGCCGCCGCAACCGCAAAGGCGCACGGCCATGCCAAGTAGTGTCCTGCATGCCTAGTCCTACTACCCGAATCTCCCTTCGCAATGTCTCGCGGAGCTTCGTCTCCCCAACCGGTGAGCGCATTCAGGCCATCCACGACATCAATCTCGACGTCGAGGACCAGTTCACAACGGATGGCCACGATACCGGCGAATTCCGCGTCCTGCTCGGTCCATCGGGCTGTGGCAAGTCCACCATTCTGCGACTCATCGCCGGCCTCGACCATCCCGATGCCGGCGAAGTTCTGGTACACGGCAAACCGGTAACCGGTCCCGGCCGCGACCGCGGCATGGTCTTCCAGAAATACACCTCGTTCCCCTGGCTGACCATCGAACAAAACGTAGGTTACGGCCTGAAGATCAACGGTGTCCCGCCAGCGGAGCGGGACCAGACCGTGGCCAAACTGATCCAGCAGGTGGGCCTCGCGGGGTTCGAGAAGTCCTACCCCGACACGCTCTCGGGCGGCATGCAGCAACGCGTCGCCATCGCGCGCACGCTGGCGCTGCGGCCCGGCGTCATCCTCATGGACGAACCCTTCGGCGCACTCGACGCACAGACCCGCGGCGACATGCAGGAACTGCTGCTCAAAATCTGGGATGAGTCCGCCAGCACCATCCTGTTCGTGACCCACGATGTGGATGAGGCCATCTACCTGGCCGACCGCATTTTCGTCCTCTGCTCCCGACCCGGTACAATCATTGAGGATGTCCCGGTGCCCTTTGGCCGTCCGCGCGATCCCTCGGTGAAGCAGAGGAGCGAGTTTCGGGAGTTGCAGCAGCACGTGCTCGCCTTGTTGCGCCGTTCGGCCGGCCCGGGCCAGGTCCGAGTGAGCGTGTAAATGGCGGAGGACAAAGACGGCGGCCTCAACTACTTCAAGGAGGCCTTCCATTGGCAGTACAACAAGATCGCCTTGGTCGGAGCCGTGGCGTTTGCCGTGGTATCGGGTAGCGCTTTGCCCTTGCTGCTGGGCGCCGGCCTGGAACTGATGTACCTGAGCACCGTTCCCACCAACAGCCGGTTCCAGCGCCTGGTCCGCTCGTGGAAGTTTGACGAGGAGAAGCGCCAGCGCCAAAAGAGCCTCAGCGCGTTGTTTTACGAACTGCCGCCCGAGATGCAGGCCCGCTACGGCAACCTGGATGCCATCTGCCGCGGCATCCGCCAGAATTACACGCGCCTGACTTCCACCTCGCAGATGTTCGTCGACCAGATGGAGTCCAAACTGGAAGGGCTCTCACAATCCTACATACGGCTGCTCAACTCGGCCTTCCAGCATCGCGAATATTTGCGCGTCACCAATCCCGACCAGATCAAGAAAGAGTGCGCACAGTTGGAAAAGAACCTGGAATCGGACCCGGCCAAAGTGCAGGAGATCAATCGCAAGCGCATCGAGATTCTGAAAAAACGCAGCGAAAAGTACGCCAAGGTCCGCGAGAACTGCCAGGTGATCGACGCGCAATGCGCCGCTATCGAGGACGTCCTGCAGTTGATCCGCGACCAGTCCGTCACCATGCACGACCCGCAGCAGATCAGCGATCATCTGGACAACCTGGTGAAGGATGTGGAGCAGACCGAAGAGACCGTGCGCGAAGTGGAATCGATTTTCGACATGTCGCCCCTGGCTACACCTGAGTTCGATCAGGCGCCGGACTCCCGCACCCGCATACGCAACTGACCTTCGCAATCGCCATGCCTTCCACCACTACCTCCGCTCAACTCGAAGCGCTGCCAGCCTGGGCGCGGGAACTCTCCGAGAAGTACTATTCGGGCGTCACCTCGATGTTCGTGCTGCACGGCAACGTGCGCGACCTGGCCCCCTGGAAGCGCCCCACCGCGGTGGAGTTTCTGCCCTTGCAGCGGTTTCTCCGCGAGGCGCTCTTCGGCGGGCGCGACCTGGTGCTGTTCTACGACCGCGGCGGCGGCCTCAGCTTCGGCCACCCAGACATGAAGGCCGATTTCGAACGGGCCTTGGCCGGCTATGACAGCTTTCACGGGACCAGGTTCTCGAACGGTTTGCCGCGCAACCCCGATGGCGTATTGAACATCCTGGACAACTACCTGCGGCTGCGCCTGGTGGACAACAAGAAGATCGCCGTGGTGATCGATTTCGCCGAGACCATCGCGCCGGGGGGCGACAGTTCGGGCATGCCCGCCGAGGATCGCAACTCGCTGGTGATCCTGAAACGGTGGGCGCAGAACCCCATCTTCCTGCAGGCGGATGTGACCTTCTGCCTGATCGCCGAAAACCTGATCGAGCTCAACCTCGGGCTGGTGCAGAACCCCGGCGTGGCGTCCATCGATATCCCGCTTCCGGAGGAATCGGAGCGGCTGGATTTCATTCGCGTGCAGGTGGCGGCCCGGCCGCTGCCCGCCGGCTCCGACGTCACGCCAGAGGCCCTCGCCACCCTGACCGCGGGTCTCAAGCGGGTCCAACTGCAGGGCCTCATATCGGATGCCGTCGAGAACCAGCGTCCGCTCACCATGAAGTTCCTGGTCAAGCGCAAGAAGGATCTTATCGAAGCCGAGTCCGGCGGCCTCCTGGAATTCGTGCAGAGCCGTTTCGACCTCTCCATGGTGGCGGGCCACGAGCCGGCCAAGAAGAAGCTGTACGATGCCGCCCGCGCGATCCGCGCCGGCAAGACGGACGTGGTGCCGATGGGCTACGTGATTTGCGGCCCCGTGGGGACGGGCAAGACCTTCCTGACCACGTGCTTCGCCGGGGAGATCGGCATCCCCGCGGTCACCCTGAAGAACTTCCGCAGCATGTGGCAGGGCCAGACCGAGGGGAACCTCGAACGGATTCTGAACCTGCTGAAGGCCATGAGCCCGATCGCCGTGATCGTAGACGAAGCCGACGCGCAACTGGGCAACCGTTCCGCCTCCGGCGATAGCGGTGTTTCCAACCGGGTCTTCGCCCAGATCGCGCAGTTCATGGGCAACACCGAGCTGCGCGGGAAAGTGGTTTGGTTCCTCCTGACCTGCCGCCCCGACCTGCTTCCGGTGGACCTGAAGCGCCAGGGCCGCGCCGAGGAGCACATCGCGCTCTTCTATCCCCACACCGACGAAGAGCGCCTGGCCATGTTGCGCGCCATGCAGAAGAAGAGCTGCATGCAGATCGCGTCGCCCGAGGCGGAGCAGTTTTTTCTGAAGAACTCCGTCGGCCTCTCCGGCGCCGACGTGGAAGCCATCCTGATCCGCGCCCGCATGAAGAGCGCGCTGGAGAACGACACGGTGCTGGGCGAGGACGACCTCAAAGCCGCGATCGAGGATTTCATTCCGCCGTCATACCCCACCGAGATCGAACTACAGACGCTGTACGCGGTGCTGGAGTGCACCAGCAAGAGCCTGCTGCCCGACCCCTACCGCACCATGGACCGGGGGGAACTGGTGCGGCGGACCAACGAACTGTCGGCGCTGACGCGGGGGTGAGGACCTTGCCCACTTCCTTGGCAGTGGAGTGCCGTCTTTTGGTGGGACAGGCGCTTTCGCCTGTCAGCTTCGAATGCTGGTCCGTTGCGCCACGCCGACCTGGATAGCTCTGGACACACCGCGATGACCTCCTGCTCGCGATCGGCGGCTAGCGGTCATCGAAGGGCGGCTATTATTGAATATCCGTGACCTTTCCGTTGACGAACGTGATCTTCATGTCCTTATAGACGTAGATGTCTTTGTTGGCCACCTTTGCCTTGCGATCCGGCTGCCCCATAGCGGCCAGCACCTGGTCGATGGTCTGCCCTTCGGAAACAGTGGGGGGGCCAGGAGTCGGGACGCGGCCCGAATCGCCCGGCGCCAGGGCTGGCGGCGCTGTGGCGGCCGGGCCGGCTTGCCGCAAGATCGCCTCCTCCTGGCCGGCAGTTTCCTGAGCGCTTTGCTGGAGTTCATTCTCCGCGTCCGCCTCGGGCGCGGGCAAATAGGCGGAATAGGAAGCCGGAGTTTCGGCACGTAGCGCTGGATCGATCTGTGGCAGGTTTCCCTGGCCCTGTTTTGCCTGCAAATCACCCAGCCCTTGATCGATAGTCTCGCGCATGTGATTCTGCATTTCCTGCAGGTCCGCAAGCTGGACCGGAACAATCTGCCCGGTGGCGCAGTCCTGACCCTTGCTGGCCAGCACTTGCACGTTGGCGTAGGTGGGATCCGCTGACGGCGAGGGATTGAGCTGGAGCACATCGCCGCTTGTGAGGCCGCACTCCTGTCCGCCAGCGCTCACGATAAGGCTGCTGGAAGCCACGAAGACATGTGCGTTGCCGTCGGCGAAAATCGGCGGGGCGGCGTTCGCAACCGGCTGAACGTTCTGCGTCTGACTCTCCCGGCTCTCCTGATCGAGCTGCCAGCGGACCTCCTGCGCGATCATGTTCTTGACTTGCGGATTGACGGCCACCTGGCCTGACGGATCGTAGGGGGGCGGCGCCCCGCCGGCGGCGTCAAAACGTTCCTGATAAGCATCCTGGAGCGAGGCTGCCAACATGTAGTCAGTGAGCCAGAAGTTGGGGCCGGCGTAGGACGGATACGGAGTGAAATAGCCGCCGTAGAAGCCAAACCACGGAGTCGCGGGCCCCCATCCAAAGCTATAAATGACCGGAGCCCGCCATGGCGTATAGCCCCAGGCATAAAACCGGGGCGAATAGAAACGCACCGGGGTGTACACATTGAAGGAAACCCCGCGATAAACCACCGGCCGGTAGAACCGGGCGTAGGGGCTGCCGCGAACGTAGTAGGTGCGTTGAACGAAGGTGCGCCCACCGCGAACCGCGATCGGCCGCTGAACGTAGCCGTGGCCGCGGCCATTGGTGACGATTACCCTTCCTCCCGGCCTTGCCACTATCGCTGTCCTGCCGCCGCCTGGCGCGTGAAAGATAGTGGCGCCCCCTGACGTGTGTACGACAGTGGGGTGGCCCGACGGACTGTAGAGCACGGACGATCCGTTGGAACCGCGATACTCGGGGCGAGCACCCGGCCGGACCTGGTTCGGATCCCCGGACGGTCGGACCTGGTTCGGGTTGCCTGACGACCGGACCTGGTTCGGGTTGCCTGACGGCCGGACCTGGTTCGGGTTGCCTGACGGCCGGACCTGGTTCGGGTTGCCTGACGGCTGGACCTGGTTCGGGTTGCCTGACGGCCGGACCTGGTTCGGGTTGCCTGACGACGGGACTTGGTTCGGGTTGCGTGACGGCTGGGCCGGGGGCTGGCTCCTCGGCTGGACCGGGGCGGCCGTCCGCGCCGGCTGGCTAGCCGGAGCCGCTGGGCGCGCCGCCGGTGCCGGAGCGGGGGCGCTCCTGGCGGGCGGCGGAGGCGGCGGACTTGTGGTCTTGTCCTTGTTCTTCTGCGCGTACACAACGCCAGAGCATGGCAATAGTAGGGTTGCGACGAGTGCCATGGCGAACCATTCGGAACAGGCGCGTTTCGAGATTTCGACCGTCTTCATGAGCTTTCTCCATCTGCTGACACATGGGCCCTGATCTTGGGCCCTGATAGGGTCGTCAACGCGACTCACTGAATGTCCGAAACTTTTCCATCCACAAACGTGATCTTCATGTCCTTGTAGGAGTAGATGTCTTTGTTGCCGATCTTTGCCTTGCGATCCGGTTGCCCCATGGCGGCCACTACCTGGTCGATGGTGTCCCCCATCTGGATGGTCACCGGGGTTGGCGCCTGTGAGGGTGGACTTAACTGCGCAGGCTGCTCAATGGGTTGGTTGGGGAGGGTGGACGGTTGCTGCAGTTCCGTAGGAATTGATTGCGGCGGCGAAGTATCGATCGCGAATACTTTTCCGATCATATCCTGGATCGCGTTATAATCCGCGGTCTCGAGATAGCCTTTTGCGAATTGAAATGCCAGAGATGCTCTGAACGGGGCGGGATCAGCTACGGCTGGGTTGCACACGCCACAGGACTGAACTGAGAAGACAATCTCCTCGTCCTTGATCTGGATGTTAGTCAGGTATACTTTCTCCGCGACCTGAAGAGCCCTGTCCGGCGATAGACCCGGAACGAGGGGCATGTGCCAGACCTTGCTTTTTACGGACTGCCTGACACGTTCATCCTTCTTGTAAGAGTTCGGAAGATAGCCTTGGCCCAACGACGTGGGGCTCGCCTTGATGCCGTCTAGCTGAACAACCAGAACCTGCCCGGCCTGCAAGACGGCGCCGTTGGCTCCAACCCGCGTGACCGCGTATTGCGCCCTGAGTTGCTGTTCTACTCCCGGTTTAAGCGCTACGACACCGCCAAATAAAAGCGCTCCAACCGATTGTGTCAATAGCGAAGAGATGATCACCTTGGTTAGCATGGGTCCTCCCGGCTTACCCTATCCATAACAGATTAACGCATTTCATGTCTAAGAATGCATTAAAAAGGCCTCGATATCTGTTTAAGGGCAGGAAATGGGGGTTCATGGGGTTTCTTTCGCTGTGGTAATGGCCCTATACTGAGTCAGATGTGGAAGTGGCGGAAGCGTGGTCCGTTTCTCTAGCCACCGTGCGAAGGGAATGAGAATGCGCTCATTCCTGGCTGTTCAGCCGCGTGCGCATTGCGAATAAGATCTGATCCTTTCAGGTAAACCTCCGAAGGGAAACGGTACGCTATCCAGAATAGATCGCTACGAAATACGGGCCGAGCTTGGGGCGGGCGGCATGGGTGTGGTCTACCGCGCCTACGATCCGAAGCTGATGCGCGAGGTTGCGATCAAGGTGATTCGTACCGATGGCACCGGATTTCTCGATAGCGATCAACTGCGGCAACGCATCGAGCTGGAGGCGAAGGCGTCCGGCATGCTCCAGCATCCGGGGATTGTCGCCATTCATGACGTAGGCGAGCACGATGGGCGGATTTACCTGGTGATGGAGCTGATCGAGGGAAAACCCCTGGATCGATTGTTGGATGCCGGCGCCTTGCCAATTCCCAAGGGATTGGCCATTCTGCGCCAGGTCGCCGCCGCCCTGGACTACGCTCATGGGAGGAAAATAGTCCATCGCGATATCAAGCCCGCCAACATCATCGTGCAAGCCGATGGGTCGGCCAAGATTCTGGATTTCGGCATCGCCAAAAGCGAACTTCTTGCGGGCGCCGGAACCGGTCTCGGGCTGGTGTTCGGCAGCCCGCACTACTTATCCCCGGAACAACTTCTCGGGCAGCCGGCTACTGCCTTCACGGACCAGTGGAGCCTGGCGGTGACTGCGTTCGAAGCTCTGACCGGGCACCGGCCCTTCGCAGGGGACACTCAAGCCTCCCTCTCTTACCAGATCTGTCACGCCGCGCACACCGACCCTCGATCGCTCGATGCGTCCGTGCCGTACTCTGTCGTTGCGTGCTTCTCCAGGGCGCTGAATAAGCAACCGGAAGCAAGGTTCCCGGACTGTTCGGCGTTTGTATCGGAGCTGTCGCGTTGCTTTGAGAATGCCACGACGTCCAGGTCGCCGGCTCCCGAGATGTCGCGGGAGCGGCACAACCTGGCGCGGGCGGTCTATGAGCGGGCGCGCGAACTCTCCAGTTCCCAAAGGGCGGCTTTCGTAGCCGCGGCATGTGGCGGGGACCGGGAGGTACAACAGGAATCGGAACGCCTTCTGGAAGCCGGCGGCGAGGCGCAGCCCTTCGCGGAACAGAAGACGCACAGGTCGCTGCAGATTGGCAGGTACGTGGTGATCCGCGAGTTGGGTCGGGGAGGCATGGGTGTGGTCTATGAAGCCGCCGACCCGCAACTCGGCCGGCGCGTTGCCATCAAGACGATCCATCTGCAGGCTCTGACGAGCCCGGCGGACGCCGCGGCGCTACAGGATCGGCTCGCGCGCGAAGCGCGTTCCGCTGCGGCGCTATCGCACCCGGGAATCGTGATCGTTTACGACAGCGGCGAGGACAGCGGGACGGCCTACATCGCCATGGAACTGGTGGAGGGGCCGTCATTGCAAGACTACCTGACGTCGGGTGCGCGGCCGCAACCGGACCAGTCGGCGGACATTGTGCGGCAGGCCGCGGTGGCTTTGGATTACGCCCACGAAAAGGGTGTGGTCCACCGCGATATCAAGCCGGCCAATCTCATGCTGCACCACCAAACTCAGGTGAAGATCGCCGACTTTGGCATTGCCAAGATCATGTTCGCACCTAAGTACACCATCACGGGAGCGCTGATGGGTACGCCTGAGTACATGTCACCGGAGCAGATCGAGGCGCACGAAGTCACCGGGAAGTCGGACCAGTTTTCGTTGGCGGTAATCGCGTATCAGTTGCTCACAGGGACAATGCCATTTCACGGTGACTCATCGGCATCGATCATGCATAGGATCGTGGCGGGGCCGCGGCCCTCAGCGCGGGCGGTCAATCCGGCCTTGCCGGCCGCCGTGGATGAGGTCTTGCAGCGGGGAATGGCTCACCTGCCCGAGCAGCGCTATGCCAGTTGCGCCGAGTTCGCCGGCACGCTCGAAACTGCCCTGCGCTTGCGGCAGGAGACGCCGGTCAAGGTTGGATCAGGCCGCCGCCGTGGCTGGATGGTTGCAGTTTCGACGCTGGTTCTGGTGGCGTTGGCCGCAGGAACGCTGTACCATTACCTTGGTTCCCGGGAAAAGCCGGCCGTGGCGGCGATACGTCCGCCCGCCAATCCGGCACCCCCTCAGCCGGTTCGGCCCGCCAATCCGGCACCCGCTCCGCTCGTTCCTTCCAGCAGTCCCGCGGGCGATCCCGAGCGGACCACACCAAGACCTGTAGCTCCCGACAACCCTCTGCCTGAGAGGGCTCCGCCATCCTCTGGCTCGCCGAAGTCCGGAAGCAATCCGCTCCGCTCGGATGTCCCGCGAGGAAGCCAGAACCCTACGCCGGCGGTTGAACCGGCGCCGAAAACTGGTGTCATTGTCCCTCGCGTCCGGGCCGCCGGCTCCGTGGCTGAGTTGCGGAGCGCCGCCATCGCTGGTGACCCTGCAGCCATGGAGAAGCTGGGACAGGTGTACGAGCAAGGCAACGGTGCACCACAAAATGCGGGCCAAGCCTTTTACTGGTACAAACAGGCCGCAGGTGCCGGCCGGGCATTCAGCATCTATCGTCTGGGCCTTCTGTATGAGACCGGTAAGGGAACCGTGAAAAACGTCAATGAGGCTGTCCGGCTCTACCAAATGGCCGCGGTGGCGGGCAGCGCCGAGGCTTTGCAACGTTTGGCGAGACTGCCCACTGCCGCTGCACGGCCTGAGCCGAAGGCGGTGGAACCAAGCGTGTCCCCGGCCCGCCCCGGAGGGATCACGGTTCGCGTGCCAGCCAACGCGCCGTGGACCGACGCCGGGATTAACCTGCATGACAGAGACATCGTTACCGTGACTGGCTCGGGATTGATCGCCGTCACAGTCGACGGGCTAGTACCGCCGAAGGCGCCCGGTGGCTTTGCTCCCAACTGCACCGCCGCAGCCACCTTTTATCATCGGCCTTTCGGACGTCTTCCAGCGCCCAACCTGCCATGCTGGTCATTGGTCGGCCGCGTCGGGAACAATGGAGTTGTCTTTGAGATCGGCGTAAGAGCAGTCTTCCGCGTTCGATCGGGCGGGCGGTTGTACCTCGGAATTAACGACGATAGCTTCGGCGATAACTCGGGCTATTTGACCGCCGTAGTCTCCTTGCAGAGCGGCCGTTAGGTTAACGGCCGCTCCACCTTCCGCCGCGCGCTACAATCGCATTGGCTGAAGGAGGCTCCTTGAAAAGGCTGATACTCTGTGCGTTCCTGCTGGGAACCATTTCGCCCGCGCCTGCCCAGGCGCCCAAGGCGAAGCTGCAGGTCCTGATCGTCACGGGCCAGAACGGACATGACTGGCGCGCCACAACCCCGGTGCTGCGCAGTGTCCTGGAAGACACCGGCCGGTTCGAAGTCCGCGTCATCGAGGAGTTCCGCGGGGCCGGACCGGAAACGCTCGCGCCGTACGATGTCGTGGTTTTGAACTACTACGAGAAGAAGCAGGCGGAGCTCCGCTGGGGTGAGCGCGCGGACAACGCTCTGCTGAATTACGTGCGAGGCGGCAAGGGCCTGGTGGTGTACCACTTCTCCACGGCTGCGTTCGAAGGCTGGACGGAGTTCGAGAAGATGTGCGGCGGAAACTGGAGGCCCAACTATGGCCATCACTCGGCGCGTCACGATTTCCAGGTGGAGATCACGGACAAGGAACACCCCATCACACGCGGCTTGAACGGCTCGTACCCGCAGCCCAACGACGAGTTGTACGCCAACCTGAAGTGGCAGCCGGAAGGCGCGTATCACGTGCTCGCGACTGCCTGGGACGACCATTCGCTCTACAAGCCCAACGAGAAGCAGCCGATTCCAGCCAAGGGCCTGAATCAGCCCATGCTCTGGACCGTGAACTACGGCAAGGGCCGCGTGTTCGTAACGGCTTTGGGGCACGATCCCGAGGCCATGAAGAGCGTCATCTTCGCCGCCTCACTGGCGCGCGGCACGGAATGGGCGGCTACCGGAAATGTAACCATCGGCAGGGAACTCGCGGCCCCCCAAATCCGTTAGATACCTCATGGGAACATTCGGCTCGGATCTTCGCTACGCCCTCCGCATGCTCAAGAGCAACCTGGGGTTCACGGTAACTGCGGTAACGGCCCTGGCGCTCGGCATTGGAGCAACCACCGCCATTTTCACCGTGGTCAACACCGTGCTGCTTCAGCCGCTGCCCTACCCGAATCCGGACCGCATCATGAATGTGTCGCGCGGATTCCCGGGTGGCGGAGTGGGCACCTCCAACTCCATCCCGAAGTACATGGTCTGGCGGCAGAACCACGTCTTTGAGGCGATGGCCCTGTATGGCCAGTCGGGGCCGGGTGCCAATCTCGGTACCGGCGACCGGCCCGAGCAGGTGAAAACCCTGCATGCTTCCGACGGGTATTTCAAGGTCTTCGGCGTGTCGGCGCTGATCGGCCGCACCTACTCAGCCGCGGAAGATGTTCCCAACGGACCAAACGTTGCGGTGATCGCTTACGCGCTGTGGCAATCTCATTTTGGCGGCGATCCGGGCATCCTGGGCCGCGCCATTAAACTGAACGGCGAACCCTATACCGTGATCGGCGTCCTGTCCAGGGGTTTCCACCCGGATCCCGCGGCGGACATCTGGCTGCCGCAGCAGGCGGATCCGAACAGCACTAATCAAGGACACTTCCTGCGGGTGGCGGGCCGTTTGAAGCCCGGGGTCAGCCTGGCGGCGGCACGGGCCGAAATGAAAATCGCCGGCGAGCGCTTTCGGGCCGCCTATCCGAAGTGGATGAACGACAACGAGAGCGTTGC
>JAIQFL010000342.1 GCA_020073365.1 Terriglobia bacterium
CTGCCACCCCGGACACGAGTTACCATTACACGCCGTGCCCGTGTAGTGAAAGATAGCGCCATTGTTGTGCAGTTGGTACAGGGAACGGCCGGCTGCAACGATCGCGACGGCCTTGGGGTTCAAGCTTGGTCTGACTGATCTCACCGCAGTCGAAGTTCTCGCGTTCCTGGAAAGCGTCGAACACGTTCGAAAGTCCTCGATTGGCACCCGGAACTGCCGTCTGGCCGCGCTGCACAGTTTCTTCGACTTCGTTGCCGACCGCGAACCTTTAGCATCTGCGCAGTGCGCGGCGGTCTTGCGTATTCCTACGAAACAGGCGATTAAACCCGAGGTCGGTAGCCTGGACGAGAACGACATCAGCGCGATTCTCGCTCAGCCGAATCGGTCGAAGATCGCAGGGCAGCGCGATCACGTCCTGTTGGCTACCCTTTACAACACCGGCGCCCGCATTCAAGAGGCGCTGAACCTTGCTCCCGAGGCACTCCGTCTGGAAACACCTTTCCATGTCCGACTGCTCGGCAAAGGGCGAAAAGAGCGGATCTGTCCGCTGTGGCCCGAGACTGTCGAACTGCTAAGGGCCTTTTTGAAAAGGCAACCGCGTGCGGAGAATGAACCTATTTTCGTTAACCGGTACGGCCGGCCCCTCAATGCTGGCGGCGTTCGCTTCAAGTTGAAACAATACGTGGCGGCAGCGGCCAAGAAGGTTCCATCGCTGGCCGGCAAACGAGTTTCCCCTCATACGTTTCGTCACAGCGCAGCCGTGAGCCTTGTCGCCGCGGGGGTTGACGTGACGGTGATTCGTAGTTGGCTCGGACATGCCAGCCTCGACACCACCAATATCTACGCGAGAGCCAATCTGGAAACGAAACGCAAGGCCCTGGACAAGGTGGACGGTATCGCCAGGCCCGACAAGCCGCCGCGTTGGAAGCACGAGGCGAAACTGCTGGAATGGCTCGATTCGCTCTGAGCCGGTTTCCAATCGAGTCGCCGCCTGATAATGAGAAGGTGCGCTCGGCCGGATACCGACCAAAAAGGGTGTCCGGCCGTCTGCTTCGCATTATTGGATCCTCGCGATTGATCTGAATCACGCCGACTCCCACAACACCCGGCTGAGTTCGGTCAGGTCCGGCGCTGTGGCCCCTTTCCACTGGACGCGCATCTTGCCGCGTGGCCCTTCCAACTCGATCAGGCACTCGGCGATGCCGACAGTCTGGGGCGGCATCAGTTCCAAAAACGTTGCCGGTGCTATCGCCGGCCGCACTGTTGTGGGGCCGGCTTCCGCCATCCGTTTGAGCTTGCCGTATTCCAGGCGCAGGACCTTGGCTGCACGGAAAACCCCATGCTCCCGAGCCGCTTTCGCCGCTTCCGCCCATAACGCCTCGGGGATTGGCAAGCGTGCCTGGTGCCCTTTTCGCCAACGCTCGAAACGCCGGCAAACCCTCCGCATGCCGACGGGAATCTCAAATGGTTCTTTGGCAGCCATGGCCGGTCCTCCTCGCCCTGCCGGGCGTAAACACCGAAGTTACCAATTACGGGTGGGCGGAGTCATGCAGGCTTACCGGAACCTCACCATTCAACCGGACTGGTACGTGTTCGCCTTCGGGAAGCCGTGGCCCCAAGATCCCATAAGGCCCGTCGTGTCGCTCAAAACAGCTTGGGGCACCGTTAGGCGGAAAGCCAAAGTGCAAGGCCGATGGCATGACAACCGGCACACGTTCATTACAGGCCTAGCGGAATCTGGCGAAGCTGGCGACGAAACCATCCGGGACATGGCCGGGCACGTCTCCAGACAGATGCTCAAGCACTACTCGCATATCGGTATGGAAGCCAAGCGGCGGGCCGTGGAATCGCTCGTTTCCAGAAAGGAGGCCAGTGTAACCATTACAGTTGAGGACATCGCTCACGAAGCGAATATGGCGAGGTTTCCAGAAAGCAATGCCAAAGAATCCACCAAAGTGGAGCAAATCAACTGAGGAACTGGGTACTTGTTTGGCTGTAAGCTATTGATTTGATTGGCTCCTCGAGAGAAACCGTGTTCATAGTAGAAAATGGAGAATTTCGTCGAAGAATTCATCACAGCCCAGCCGAACAAGCCAAGCGCCGAACCCAATCCCCTCGCCAATCGGTCAAGCTCCGCGCGGCGACGCGATGCCTCAAGCGCCCCAGTACGCCTAAAACGATCCCAAGTCTGCTATAACCGATCCCGATTTTCCGGGTGCTTCCGTCAGAGGGAGCGTATAATCTACAGTGTTCAAAGAGCATGGGCCTGGGGGTTTCAGGCCGCCGTCCTGGTCCTTGCTCGCCGCAGCAAGTTGCGGCGCAAATGCCGCCCGGAGGAAATTTTAAATGAGAAGTTTGCGTTTATATTTCGTGGCTGCCGTCCTGCCGATTTTACTTTGCGGCCAGCAGCAAGCAAAGCAGCCGCCCGCCAAGAAACCATCCACCACACCACAACAATCTCAAAGAAGCTCTGAGTATTGGTTGAGCATCTTCCCAATCGGGACGCGGATTTTTGGAATTCAGGCCGATGTCCAAAACCCAGAGGTTCTCTATGCCTCCACGCACCGAGGCCTGTATGCTTCATCTAATGGCGGCATGACTTGGCTACAGAGTTGGTTTGTGAATGCAACCAACCTTATGATGACCCAAAGTGAGAACTCGCCAAACGTTATGTACCTGAGCGTGGGCGACAATTACAAAGGGGCGCTCCTCAAAACTTCGGATCGCGGCAGGGGTTGGCAGCAGATCGGCGCGCAGGACATCCAGCGCACAGTCCGTTCTGTTCAGGTTTCCCCAGACAATGCCGACGTTTTGTTCGTTCGCTCGGATTCTGAAAACGGAGGCTTCAACAGAAACTCATGCCGTGCTGTCGGGCGTGCTGGCCGAATTCGCTTCTGGAGCGCATGGCGCGCAGATCCAATCCAGTTGCGGTCTTCACTGCGTCTGGTCGAATTGGAGCATGAGTGAGCAGGCAACTGCGGTCGAAGAGGGAAGGAGACCGATCATGCGGATCGAAGTTGAGTTTCTTCGAGGAACGGCCTATGCGTCGGATGGCGTAAACGAAACGGAGTGGCCTACGCATCCAGCACGACTCTTTTTCCGCCAGGGTGAATGCCGCCAAGGAGGCGGACAGGGAAAAACCGCGGACGAAGCACGCAGGTGGGAGGAGAGCCACGGGCCACCAGAGATTCGGATCGGTGAAGCCGCGGAGAATGATTCCGCCACTCGGCTTGTTCGGCCTAACTACCCACGATTCCCGAATCCGTCAATCGAGGCGGTCTGCCTCGAGACTCCGGGGCGGCTTGATTGTTTGAGCATACGGGCTCAAATGTATCACCATTCTCCTCCTGGGGCCAAGCGGCGCCTTCGGTGAAAATGACACTGATTGCCGCGGCATACCCGAGCCCTACGCCTCGCCCATTCGCTTCGGCTCAGCGAAATCAAAAGAGGCACTTGGTTGGGCATTTTCCTGCATAAATCGATTTATTCTGTTCGGGCTGCGGGGCTCTTGTCAATAATCTTCGAGACGACTTGGATCAAGTGAAACGCGAACACTATTGTTTTTTCTCAGCCACAGGTGCGAAACTGCAAGCGTGGAGTCAAAGAAGTCCGCGGTTTCGCGGTCCGGCCACACGCGCTCACCGAAACCCATCAGTTTGAAGGAACTGGCAAAGCAGCTCAACCTTTCTCCGACTTCATTGTCTCTCGTGTTGAACGGGTCCCCCGGCGCAGGCTCCATTCCCAAATCGACTCAGGATCTGATCTTCGCGGCGGCAAAGAAATTCAACTATCGTCCGAATTTTCTGGCGCGCTCTCTGCGCGTGCGGCGCACTTACGCGATCGGCGTCCTCATGCCCGAGCTCAGCGAGGGCTACTATTCGCTCGTGCTCAGCGGAATCGAGGAATTTCTGGCCGGCGCCGGATACATGTATCTGGCTACGAGTCACCGCCACGAGGAGAAGATGATAGTGGAGAACACGTCGCTGCTGTGGGAACGCGGTGTAGAAGGCATCATCTCGGTGGATACACCAGTCAGTCTGATTCCGCAATGGCTGCGAATGGTGGCGGTTTCCGGACACGAACCGATTCCGGGTGGAACCAATGTAGTGTTGAATCATGATGCCGGCGCAAAACTGGCACTGCGGCACTTGAAGGATCTCGGCCACCGGGACATCGCGGTCATCAAAGGTCAAACCTTCAGTTCCGACTCCGAAGTACGGTTTCAAGCAATCATGCGAGCGGCGGCGGAGCTGGGGTTATCGATTCCACCGTCGCAGACTTCTCAACTGGAAGGCAGGTCTCCTTCGCCGGGGACTGGCTACGAAGCGGCGAGGAAGCTCCTGGAAGGTCAGGCGCAGTTTACGGCATTGTTTTCGTTCAACGACAATTCGGCGATCGGTGCGATGCGGGCGCTGCAAGATGGCGGCCTGCACGTGCCCCGGGACGTCTCCGTAGTCGGATTCGATGATGTTCTGAGCGCGGCCTATCATACACCGTCGCTCACCACGATCCGCCAGCCGCTGCGCAAGATGGGAATGATCGCGGCGGAGGCGCTTCTCAAACGATTGGCCTGCGACGCGGACGATCCTGGGAATTTCATTCAGGTTGAGCCCGAACTGATTGTGCGTGAATCGACCGGACCGGCTCCGCCGGTTACCGGCAGGCGGCCGGCCCGGTGATGTCGGGCGCAGGCTTGCCATCATTGCGGCGTCAGGTCGCCATTGCCCACCTGGCCGGTGTGCTGGTGGGGGCAGGCGCAACGATGCTCGGCCCGATACTTCCGGTGCTGTCCAGGACCTGGGCTCTAAGCGATGCCGCGGCCGGCACATTCCTCGCGTGCGTGTATGTGGGCGGCTTCAGCGGTGCGATCGCATCGGGATGGCTGGGGGCGCGTCTTCGTCTGCTGACGCTGCTGGGATTGGGGCTGGCGCTGTTCGCGATGGGGCTCGGAGGAGCGGCACTGATGCTGAGGATGTGGATGGCGCCTTCCCTGTTCGTATCGGGGCTTGGCCTGGGAGTCATCAATCCGGTCGCGAATCTCATCGTCGCCAAGGCCAGTTTTCCCTCGCCCGCGGCCGCGCTGAATCTGTTCAACTTCTCGTGGGCGGCGGGAGCGTTGGCCGCGCCGTCGGCCTTCGCGTTTGCATTGCGCTGGCAGCCTCCGGCGTACGTGCTTCTGGAATTCGGGATCTTGGCCGCGGCTGCCACGTGCCTCGCGGCGATGGCGAACAGCGCGGCGGCGAACGCGCGGTTGGAGCGCGGCGCGGCAGCCGGCGGTAGCGAGATGCGTTCCGGGAATTTCGGCGTGGTGGCGATCACCGGCATCCTCCTGTTTCTCTACGTAGGCGTGGAGACCAGCGTGAGCATCTGGCTGCCGACCGGAGCCGCGCGGTGGGTGACGGCGGGCGCGTCCCAGGCGGCTGCGGCACAAACGGCGTTCTGGGCCTCATTGATGGTGGGCAGACTGCTGGCGCCGGTGTGGCTGCAGTATCTCGCGCCTCGGGCTCTGATCTTCACCGGGCTTCTGTGCGGAGCGTTGGGTATGGGGGGGCTTCTGGCCGCGCCGGGTTATCGAAGTCTGGTGGCGGCTGCGATTCTGGCGGGGCTGGGGCTGGCGCCGGTCAATCCGACGATTGTAGCGGCGTTCACAACGAAGCTGGGACTCTCCGCAGCACGATGGCTGGGACCGGTGTTTGCGTGCGCGGGTTTGGGCGGGGCGGTAATCCCGTGGCTGGTGGGCGCGATTTCCTCCCAGCTCAACGGTTTGCGGCGCGGGTTTGCGGCGCCACTGATCGCTGTGGGGGCGATGGTCTGCCTGGAGCTTATGATGGGCCGCCGGCACCGCCGGCACCCGCAGGATTGACATCCGAAATCTCCCGGGGCTAGAATAAATCGATTTATCAGATATGAATCTCCGCAAATGCGGGCTGCTGATGGCCCTCAGTGGCACGTGTCTTCTGGCAGCGACGCCTGCTGAAATTGAAACCAAAATCAATGCGCTGATCTCACGGATGACCATTGAGGAGAAGCTCGGCCAGATGTCGCAATCGAGCTTTCCGAAGGGACTTCCGGATCGTGCCAGAGGCGAAATCCGCGGGGGGCGTTGGGGCTCGTTCTTCAACGGGGGTACGCCCCAGGAGAAGGCCGAAGCACAACGCATCGCAATTCACGAGAGCCGGCTGGGAATTCCCATCATCTACGGCCAGGATGTGATTCACGGGTTCCACACGGTGTTTCCGATTCCGCTGGGACAATCGGCGAGCTGGGACCCGGAATTGGTGCGGCAGGCGGCGCGGATTGCGGCGCGCGAGGCTTCGGCAGTGGGGATTCACTGGACGTTCGCGCCCATGATGGATATCGCGCGCGACCCGCGATGGGGACGCATCGCGGAGTCACTGGGAGAGGATCCGTACCTCGCCGGAGTGTTGGCGGCGGCGATGGTGAGCGGGTTTCAAGGCGAGGCGCTGGACGCGCCGGATTCGATCGCCGCATGCGGCAAGCACTATGTGGGGTACGGCGCGGCCGAGGCGGGGCGCGACTACAATACCACGTGGATTCCGGAGACCTTGCTGCGCGACGTGTACCTGAGGCCGTTCCAGATGGCGCGGAAGGCGGGCGCAGCGACGTTCATGTCGGCATTCAACGCGCTGAATGGGGTTCCGGCGAGCGGAAACGGGTTCACCCTGCGGCACGTGCTGCGCGATGAGTGGGGGTTTGACGGATTCGTGGTCAGCGACTACACCGCGATCACGGAGATGATCGCGCACGGTCATGCTTCGGATGCCCAAGACGCGGCACTGAAGGGAATCCGGGCGGGCGTGGATATGGAGATGGTCAGCACCAATTATTACGACAATGGCAAGGCCCTGATCGATGCGCGCGTGCTGGATCCGAAACTGATCGATCAGGCGGTACGCAACATTCTGCGAGTCAAGTTTCGATTGGGTCTGTTCGACAACCGGCCGCAGCCCGCAAGCACGCCAGCGGAGCAGCCATCGAGGGAAGCGCTCGAGATCGCGAGGCGACTGGCGACGGAGAGCCTGGTGCTGCTGAAGGATCGGAACGGCGTACTGCCGCTGGCGAAGTCGGTGGGCAAGGTCGCGGTGATCGGGCCGCTGGCGGACAGTCCTACGGACCAGATGGGCACTTGGGCGATGGAAGCTAATCGCAGCGCGGTGCGCACGCCTCTGGCCGCGATGCGGCAGAAGCTCGGCGAAAATCGAGTGGTGCAGGCGGCCGGACTAAAGACCAGTCGCGACACAGGCAGCACGGGTTTCGCGGCCGCGGTGGATGCAGCGCGCGCGGCTGACGTTGCGGTGCTGTTCCTGGGCGAGGAGTCCAGCCTTTCGGGAGAGGCAAGCTCGCGCTCCATGCTGGATTTGCCGGGGGCGCAGGAGGATCTGGCGCGGGAAGTGGCCAAGGTGGGAAAGCCGGTGATCGCGGTGATTCTCGCGGGCCGCCCGCTGACGTTCCACAACCTGGCAGAACAGGTGAACGCGGTACTGTACGCGTGGCATCCAGGAGCGATGGGTGGTCCGGCAATTTGCGATGTGCTGTTCGGCGACGCGGTTCCATCGGGGCGGCTGACCGCGACGTTTCCACGCACAGTGGGGCAGGCACCGATCTACTACAACCACATGAGTACGGGGCGGCCGGCCGCGGAATCGGGGGCGGAGGCGAATAACAAGTTCACCTCGAAATATCTGGACGTCAGCTTTACGCCGGAGTATCCGTTCGGATTCGGGCTCTCCTACACAGCCTTCGAGTACTCGAACGTGCGACTCTCTTCGCCGCGTATCCGGATCGGCGAAAAGCTCGCCGTTCGCGCCGATATCGCGAACACCGGAAAGTATGAGGCGGACGAGGTGGTGCAGCTCTACACGCGTCAACTGGCGGCCAGTTTGACGAGGCCGGTGCGGGAATTGAGATCGTTTCGGCGGATTCATCTGCATCCAGGAGAGAAGAAGGAGGTTCTATTCGAGTTGAGCACGGACGATCTGGCGTTCTACAGGGAGGGCGGGGAGTTGACGATCGAGCCGGGCGCCTTTCACCTGTGGGTCGCGCCAGACTCGGCGTCCGGGCAGAGAGCCGAGTTTTGGGTAGTGCGCTGATCGCAATTACGGAGTTGAAGGAGGCCGAAAATGAGCAACGGGCGGGTGAACCGGCGGGCCTTTCTTGGCGACACCTTGGCAGTAGCCACCGGGATGGCAGTGGCGGGCACAGCTTCGGGTGAACAGAAGATCCGGAATTACAACGCCACGATGGAATACCGGCGATTGGGCCGGACCGGGCTGATGATATCCGCGATCGGTCTTGGCAGCCATTGGAAGCGGCTGGCGACTGTGTTGGGCTCGGGATTTCATTCCGACGTGGATGTCTACAAGAGCGTGAATCTCGGGACGGGCGACATGAGGACAGTGTCGCCGGAGTTCATCAGGAATCGAGACGAAGTGGTCACTGCCTGCCTGGAAGCGGGCATCAATTTTGTGGACACCTGCGACATCGCGGAGGTGAAGGCATATGTGCGCGCTCTGGAGGGCCGCCGCGACAAGGTGTACATGGGGTTCTCCACGTACTGGCAGGAGCCGAGGTTTGAGGGCTGGCGCACGGCCGACAAGCTCATGCGCGGCTTCGAAGACGGTTTGCGAGAGGCCAAGCTCGATCATGTCGACTTGTGGCGCATGTCGGTGAGGACGGATGGGAGCGCGACACCACCCGCGGAAGAGGAGGCGATTTTCGCGGCGCTCGACAAGGCGAAGCGACAGGGGAAGGCACGCTTCACGGGCATCGGGACGCACGACTACGCGTGGTCCAAGAAGATGATCGAGACCTATCCGCAACTGATCGACGTTCTGCTGGTGCCATACACGGCCGGCAGCAAGGAAGTGCCGAAGGAGAGTCTCTTCGACACAGTGCGCAAGTACGATGTGGGCGTTTTCGGTATCAAGCCGTTTGCCAACGGCTCGCTGTTTGCGGGCGACAGTTCGCCGAGCAGTCCCACGGCGGAGGAGGACAGCCGCAGGGCGCGACTGGCGATCCGCAATATTCTGGCCAATCCAGCGATCACGGCTCCGATCCCCGGGCTGATTACGGTGGAGCAGGTGCGGAACATGGTGCGGGCGGTCGAGGAGCGGCGGGAACTTGACCGGGAGGACAAGGCGGAACTCCACCGAGCCGCGAAAGAGATGTGGGCGCGGCTGCCGCAGGACTACGGGTGGCTGCGGAATTGGGAGTACGTCTAATGCTTCGCGCGGCTGGAGTAACGCTCCTCCTGGCGCTGCTGTGCCGGGGCCAGAGCGTATCGCCAGGCGAGGATAAGGCAACGCGGGCAGCGTCACAGAACAGTGCCTGCCTGGTGTGCCACGGCAATTACCGGACGGAGCAGTTGGCCGCCCGTCACGCGCAGGCAGGCGTGGGATGCCCGGCGTGCCATGGAAGGTCGGTTGAACACTGCGGCAATGAAGAGAACATTGTTGCGCCACAGATCATGTATTCGAAGAGCACGATCAACTCGTCCTGCCGCAAGTGCCACCCCACCCACAAAACAGCGCTTACTGCCGACGCAAACCGGGTGTGCACGGATTGCCACGGGAAGCACCGGCTTTCGTTTCGCACCAAAGTATGGGACAAAGTCACCGGCGCGCTGTTGAAATCGCAGTAGTCTAAGAAAACGGCCGGGGGATGGGAAATCGATTTATTGAGGAGAGAATCAATGACAAAGAGCCGGCGTAACTTCTTGAGAGGGTCGCTAACCACAGTGGCGGCGAGCTCACTTTGGAGCTCCGAGGAACAGCAGCCTTCGGAAAAAGGTCCCGCATCAGACCCGATGCGGATCAGCGTGCTCTCGTATTCGTTTCGGGGCCTCTTGCAGGAAGGCAAGATGGACATCTTCGGCTTCATGGAGACCTGCAAATACCGCTACCATCTCGGCACCGCCGACCTGTGGAGCGGGTTCATCACGAGCACGGAAGACGACTACTTGAAGAAGGTGAGGGACGGTCTCGACGAGCGCGAACTGATCGTGCCCAACATCGCGGTGGACGGCGCGCAGATTTGGGACGACGCGCCGGAGAAGCGGCAGCAATACTACGAAAGGGCAACGGCGTTCTTGAAGGTGGGACGAATTCTGGGCGCCCGATTCGTGCGGTTCGATGCCGGCGGCGGCAGGCAGGCAAGAGAGTGGACCGCGGAGCAGTTCGATCACATCGTCAAGCGGTACAAGGAGTACGCCCAATACGCCCACGACCACGGGTTCCGTGCAGGGGCCGAGAGCCATTGGGGACCGGAGGACTATTGGCCGTCGATGCAGAAGCTGTACAAGGCAGTGGACCATCCGGGATTTGCGATCTGCTGCCACATCGGCGGCTGGCAAGGAACGGCGGAAGAGAAAGATGCGGCGGACCGGGAGTCGGCGCCGTGGGTGGCGCACACGCACATCGCGTGGAACATCACCGAAGGTCCGCTGGTGGAGAAGCTGAACAACCTTCGGAAGGCGGGGTATCAGGGTTACTACAGCGTGGAGCACCACAGCGGCAAGGACGAGTATGCGGAAGTGGGGATCCAGATTGCGAAGGTCCGCGCTGTGCTCGATAACTGGCGGAGCGGAGGAACGGGAGCGGCATCGCCGCCGCCGCCCCGGCCGCCGGCCGCAAAGAAGTAGCCGCCGCGGTAGCCGATCGATAGTCAGCGCAGCCATTGACAAGGGTCGGGAATCAGAACAGAATAAATCGATTTTATAGCGCCGCGGAGCGATAGCCGGCGGCGGCTCTGGGGTCTGGTCGGGGGACACGATGAGAAGCACAGCGCATGTTGTCACTGTTCGGGCGCTCTCCGTGTGCGTGCTCCTGGGCGCTTTCCTCGGAGCGTTGCACGGGCAAGAGTCGCGTGGAACGATTACAGGCCGGATAACGGACGCCTCGGACGCCGTGGTACCAGGCGTCAAGGTCACGGCCAAGAATACCGCTACCAATCAATCGACGCAGGCCGTCACGAACTCGACGGGAAGCTTCCTGCTTCCCTACTTGAGTCCTGGTATCTACGACCTGACCGCTGAAACGGCAGGGTTCGCCACTACGGAGCAGCGTGGCATCCAGGTGCAGGTGGGCGACAAGCTGGGAATCAACTTCCAATTGAAGCCGGCCGGGGTGACGTCGAGTGTTCTGGTGAACGAGACTACGCCGCTATTGAGCACCGAGACCGCCACCAGCGGCACGGTCATCGACGAGCGCCAGATCGCAGAGCTCCCGTTGCCCTTCGGCACCCCTTTCATGCTGGCCAATTTGTCTCCGGGTGTCGTTTTCACTGCCGCGAACATGCTCCAGATACGGCCGTACGACAATGGCGTGGTGGCCAACATGCGCGTCGACGGGGCTCCCGGCGGTAACGAGTTCTCCCTCGATGGCGCTCCCGACACCGCGGATAGCCGTGGCCTCCAGAAGGGAATGAATGTCTCCTTCATCCCACCGCCGGACGCCGTTCAGGAGTTCAAGATGGAAACGTCGTCTTTTGACGCGCGTTTGGGACACTCACCGGGCGCGGCCGTCAACGTCGTTTTGAAGAGCGGCACTAACGGCCTGCATGGCTCCGGATGGGAGTTCACCCGATTCCAACGAACTTGTAGCCAACGATTTCTACCTGCGCCGGGCGCATGTGACGCCGCCGGTTGCTCAGCATGCACCGGTACGGCACGACGGTCGGGGGTCCGGCGTTTGTGCCAAGACTCTATAACGGCCGCAACCACACGTTTTTCTTTTTCGCGTTCGAGAAGATGGACACGTACCGTCAGTGTTTACCGCCCCGGGCCCCCCTAGCCGTAGCGAGGGAGCCTCATACCGCCGAGAGAACGAAAACATCGAGTCAGCCGGCGTGAACGCCGGCTGACGTCTTTTGTTGGCCGGGGCCGATCGGCCCCGGCCGCGCGGCTGTATCTTGAAAGCAGAGAGGTTGTCATGACCGACTATGGCGCTCTGCTCCGGGACCACGTGACGCTCCGGTGCCGTTCCATCGACCGCATTTTCCTT
>JAIQFL010000343.1 GCA_020073365.1 Terriglobia bacterium
CACGAGCACTCGCCCCGCAGGCGACTACTATAGGAGTTCTGAGGCTGGTACCGGTTTCTGCTGGCTGATTTCCCGCGATTTGGACCTCACCCTCCGGGTGAGCCTGAACGACCTCTTCTTCATTGTTCATGTTGAACAATGGTAACTGTTTCTCTATTCAAGGCACGAGGCCTACTGCCGTTCTTAGGATCATCTACCCCGGCCCCTCGCCCTTCACCCGCAACCGCACTGCCCCACCGATTCCGCGCAATGTTCCTCCCGCATTCATCGCTTGTGGCGGCTCGGGCGACCGGGTTCATGCCGTCTGGGCGATCGAATACTTTACCGCGATGCTGGCCATCAGCGTGCCGAACATCGAGATGCACATCTACGGCAACGGCCGCCACCCCGGCGACGCCTTGCCCGACGGCAGCCGCATGACCGGAGGTTTGACGGACCGCAACGATACACCGTTTGGCGCCTGGCAGTACCGCTACATCGACTGGTTCCGCGATCTGGGCTTCCTCCAAAAGCCCGGCGTGGAAACCAAAGCCGCCAAGGACATCGCAGCTTTCATGAGTGAGCCTGCACGGGGCGGGCGGTGAGGTCGGTGGGATAGGTGGTTCCGCCTGTCCAAGACAGCCCAATCGGCCTGTCCCACATGTGGTGTCTGGTTCCAACACCCACTGTTACTTCGACACCGTGAGGCCGTCTATCTGAACCTCGAGGAGATGATTGATGCGGATGCCGTAGATGCCGTCGGTCGAGGCCGTCGCTCCGGTCTTCGGCGTGGTGTGCACCACCGTGCCATTGACGACGTAATCGATCTTGTCGGCGCCGACGCGCACCTCGAGGGCGTTGGTAGACTTTCCGCTGGCATCCGGTTTCTTCACGGCGTCGCTGGCCTCCTTCGACGACACGTTTTCGGTCGCTTCGCCGTTGCGGCGTTTGATCAGCCACGTCCCATTCTGCGCGACCACGAAGTACAGATACTTCTGCTGCGGGCCTTCGAGGTCGCTGCCGCCGAACACCAGGCCGTAATAGTTGGTGTGGCCGCTCGGCTTCATCAGCGTAAACGTGCCCTTCAGAGTGTAAGTGCTCGTCGCGGTGTTCGCCGGATTCCAGTACACCGCCGCTTGGGGATTGGTAGCGTGGAAGCCCGATCCCATCGTGACGAAACTGATCGGGCCGGCGGCGTCTGGGTCCGACGCCGACGTGCTATGATCGACGCGCATCTTCCAGCCCTTCGGCACTTGGGCGACCAACGCCGCAACGGCAGCCAGCGCAAGCACCGCAATGTGAACGTGACGCTTCATCTTCGTGTTCCTCCAGCCAGATATCGAATTTGGATTCTGATTCAAAACGATTATATACCGGATGCTGGGCGATGAACGCTGTGTTTCACCTGGCCGCCGTCTCCACCGCCCCTTGCACCATCCGCGGTGGTGCTGTAGCATGGCTCCCAGATGAGAGGATATTGCTGTCTCACGCTGCTCGCCCTGGCTCCCCTGATGGCGGCGGAAGAAGGCTCTACCTCGCTCTTCAACGGCAAGGACCTGACGGGCTGGAAACCCAATGAGAACGTCGACACGTTTTCCGTCAAGGACGGCGCGATCGTGGCGCACGGCCCGCGCAGCCATTGCTTCTACGTGGGTGACTTCCACAATCACACATTCAAGGATTTTGAGCTGAAGGTCGACATTATGACTCTGCCCAAGGCCAACGGCGGCGTCTACATCCAGACAGAATATCAGGCCGAGGGGTGGCCCGGCAAAGGCTTCGAGGTGCAGGTGAACAATACCTATCCGGGCGACCCACGCCGCACGGCCAGCCTCTACGAAGTGGCCGACAACGCCGCTGAACTGGCCAAAGACAACCAGTGGTTCACCGAGGACATCGTCGCCAAGGGCAACACCATCACAATCAAGGTGAACGACAAGCTGGTGGCCCAGTGGACCCAACCCGCCGATTGGGCGGGCACCAGCGATTTTTCCGGCCGCCGCATCGGCGCCGGCACCATCGCCCTGCATGGGCACGATCCGGGCAGCACCGTCTACTACAAAAACATCCGGATCAAAGTGCTGCAGTAAGACAAGGAGAGCACATGCGCCGCAGAGATTTTATCCCAGCCATCGCAGCATCGGCTGCCTTCGCACCAACGTCCGCGCCGGCACAGCAGTCGCCGCTTCGCGCTGAACGGAAGGGCCGTCTGAAGCAATGCGTCACCGGCGGCGTCTTCGGCCGCGGCGCGAACTTCGAGGACACTTGCCGCGAGGCCGCCCGCCAGGGCTGTTTCGGGTATGACCTGATCGGTCCCAAGGATTGGCCCACGCTCAAGAAGTATGGCCTCATCCCCACCATGTATCCTCCCGGCCCCGGCGGAACTATTCGAGATGCCCTGAACCGCAACGAGAATCACGAGAGACTGGAGAAGTTGATGCATGCAGCCCTCGACGAAGCGGCTGCTAACGGCGTCCCCAACATCATCACTTTCTCCGGCAATCGAATGGGAATGGCCGATGCGGAGGGCGCCGACAACTGCGTCGCGTTCCTGAACCGCGTGAAGGCTCACGCCGAGGAAAAGTCCGTCACCATCTGTATGGAGTACCTCAACAGCAAGGTGAATCACAAGGACTACATGTTCGATCACATTGCCTGGGGCGTGGACGTGATGAAGCGCGTGAATTCACCGCGTGTCAAGATCCTCTACGACATCTATCACGCGCAGATCATGGATGGCGACATCGTGCGCAACATTCGCGACCACTACCAGTGGATCGGGCATTTCCATACGGGCGGCAACCCCGATCGCCACGAGATCGACGATACCCAGGAGTTGAACTACCACTTCATCGCGAAGGCCATCGCCGACCTCGGCTATACCGGCTACGTGGGTCACGAGTACTCGCCCGCCCAGGGTCACGACCCGATCGCCAGCCTCACCCAGGCCATGAAGATCATGGAGGTATAGCGCCAGTGGGGCAGGCCATCGGTTCTCGTGGCCTGTCTCTTGTTGCCTGCCCGGACGACCTGACGGCCAGTCCGCGCAGCCCTCGATGGGGCGGACGCTCCGTCCGCCGGGAAATCCTCGCCTTTACTTTCAACCCCTTGGGATGATAGCCTAAGTGTCTCATAATGCGCACAGTTGACTTGATTCAGCGGAAACGCGACGGGGAAGAACTTGCTCCTGAAGAGATCGAGTTCCTGGTGGAAGGCTATACCAACGGCGACATTCCCGATTACCAGATGTCGTCTTTCTTGATGGCGGTGTATTTCTCGGGGATGTCCGACCGCGAGGTCAGCCGCCTCACCGAGTGTATGCTGCGTTCCGGCGACACGGTCGACCTTTCGGACATACCCGGCGTGAAGGTGGATAAGCATTCCACCGGGGGCGTGGGCGATAAGACCAGCTTCATCGTGGCGCCGCTCGCCGCCGCCGCGGGCGTGGTTGTGCCCATGATGTCCGGGCGCGCTCTGGGCCACACCGGCGGCACGCTCGATAAACTGGAATCCATCCCCGGCTTCCGCACCGATCTCAGCGCCGAGGAGTTCCACAAACAGCTTTCCGAGTTGGGGCTGTGCTTCATTGGCCAGACCGAGCATCTGGCGCCCGCCGACCGCAAGCTCTATGCCTTGCGGGATGTTACCGCCACGGTGGAGTCGATTCCGTTGATCTCCTCCTCGATCATGTCGAAGAAACTGGCCGAGGGAGTGGACGCGCTGGTGCTCGACGTCAAGGTCGGAAGCGGCGCGTTCATGAAGAAGCAGGTGGAGGCGCGGCGCCTGGCCCAGACGATGGTGGGGATCGGCCGCCGCATGGACAAGAAGGTGCAGGCGCTGATCACCGACATGAACCAGCCGCTGGGTTATGCGGTGGGTAACGCGCTCGAAATCATGGAGGCTTCGCAGACTCTGCAAAACGCAGGTCCCACGGACTTGACGAAACTCTCCATCGAACTGGCCGCGCGGATGATTTATCTGGGCAAGAAGGCCGCGTCGCTCGACGATGCGCGCCGCCTGGCCGAAAAGCACCTGGTAGAGGGTTCGGGATACCGGAAGTTCAAACAGGTGGTGACGGCGCAGGGAGGAAATGCGCAGGCGCTGGACAAGTTCGAGCTACTGCCGAACGCCACAGGAATGCGCGAGATCACCTCGCCGCGCGGTGGATACGTCAGTTCGATCGATGCCGAAGACATCGGGGTGGCGTCGAACATGATCGGCGCGGGGCGGGACAAGAAAGAGGACTCGATCGACCCCGCGGTGGGCATCATCCTGGAGGTCAAGACCGGGGAGAAAGTGGATGCCGGCTCGGTGCTGTGCCGCCTCTATTACACCAAGGAGGACCGTGTGGACGAGGCCGCCGACATGGTGGAGGATGCCTTCTCGCTTTCCCCGCAGAAGCCCGAAGAACGCGAACTGATCCTGGAAGTCGTGGGATAAATGGGCCGATTCACGGGGTTCCTGGGCCTCGTCGTCATCTTGGCGTTCGCGTGGCTGTGTTCCGCTCACAAGCGCGATATCAAGCTGCGCATCCTCGGCTGGGGACTCAGCCTTCAGTTCGCTTTCGCCCTGCTGGTGCTTAAGACGGATTTCGGCAAGGTGTTCCAGGCCATCGGTGCGGGCGTCAACGCGATGCTCGGCTACACCCAGGAGGGCGCGGCGTTTCTGTTCGGGCCGCTGGGCATGAAATCGGGGCCGTATGGCGTGCTCTTCGCCTTTCAGGTGCTGCCGATCATCATTTTTATTGCGTCGTTCTTCTCCATCCTTTATTACCTGGGCGTGATGCAGTGGGTGGTGAAGGGGATGGCCCTGGTGATGCAAAAGGTAATGGGAGCGAGCGGGGCGGAATCGCTGAACGTCGCTGCCAGCATTTTCATGGGCCAGACGGAAGCGCCTTTGACCATTCGTCCATTCCTCGGCGGCTTGACGCAATCCGAGCTGTTCACGGTCATGACGAGCGGGATGGCGCACGTTTCGGGATCGGTCATGGCGGCGTACGTGTTGATCGCCGGGGTGGAGATACGGCATCTGCTGACGGCAGTGATCATGACCGCGCCGGCAACCATCATGCTGGCGAAAATCTTCTATCCGGAAGTGGAGAAGCCTGCGACGGCGGGAAAAGTGGACGTGAAGGTGGAGAGCACGGCGGTGAACCTCATTGACGCCGCGGGACAGGGAGCGGGCGACGGCCTGCACCTGGCGCTCAATGTGGCTGCCATGCTCATCGCGTTTCTGGCGCTGATCGCCATGGCAAATGGGATCCTGGGCGGCATCCACGGGTTGAAGTTCATGGGTTGGGTGCCGGGTTCGCTGCAGCAGATTTTCGGCGCGGTGTTCGCGCCGGTGGCGTGGCTGCTGGGTGTGAGCTGGAAGGATGCGTCGGCGATCGGCAACCTGCTGGGCACGCGGCTGGTATTGAACGAATTCGTGGCGTTCATCGAACTGGGCAAGATCAAAGCCGCGCTCGATCCGCGGTCCTTTACCATTGCGACGTACGCCCTTTGCGGATTTGCGAATTTCAGCTCGATTGCCATTCAGGTGGGCGGAATCGGCGCGTTGGCGCCCTCGCGCAAGTCCGACCTGGCGCGCCTGGGAATGAAGGCCATGATGGCGGGAACTATGGCCAATTTCATGTCCGCCTGCATTGCTGGAATGTTGCTGTGATTCAAGAAGCCAAACACCTCATCGAAAGCCGTACGGTCATCCGTCCGTCCATCGCCGTCGTTTTGGGCAGCGGACTCGGCGCTTTCGCCGACGAACTGGTCGACCAGGTGGCAATTCCCTATTCGTCCCTTCCGGGGTGGCCTGTTTCCACCGCCATAGGCCATGCCGGCAAGCTGGTCATCGGTAAACTCGGGAACCTCGACTTGGCTGTTATGGCGGGGCGCGCTCACCTCTACGAAGGCAATACCCCTGCGCAAGTTGTTTACGGGGTGCGCGTGCTGCACTCCCTGGGCGTTCGTTCCATCGTCTTCACCAACGCCGCCGGCGGTATCAATCTTGCCCTGGAGCGCGGCGGTCTGGTGCTGATCTCCGACCATATCAACTTGCAATGCTGCAATCCGCTGGTGGGGCCCAACGACGATTCGCTGGGGCCACGTTTCCCCGATATGTCCGAAGCCTACTCGCGGGAGTACCGGGAAATCGCCAGGCAGGTGGCCGCCGAACTCGGCATCCCCATCAGCGAGGGTGTCTACGCGGCCATGTTGGGGCCCTGCTACGAGACGCCTGCTGAGATCCGCTACTTGCGGACCATCGGCGCGGACGTGGTGGGGATGTCCACTGTCGTTGAGACCATCGCCGCCAATCACATGGGGATGAAGGTGCTCGGCATCTCCTGCGTCACCAATATGGCGGCGGGCATTTTGCCGCAGAAGATCCATCACGAGGAAGTGCTGGAGGCCGGCGCGATGGTGCGCGACACCCTGGTGCGACTATTGAAGGCCCTGCTGCCACGGTTGGTCGAGCAGGGTGACGGCGGCCTTCAGTCTGCCGGGTAGAGCATGCCTGACCCCCTCCTTTCCGCCGCCCTTGCCGCCCGCGAGAACGCCTTTGCGCCCTTCTCCAAATTCAAGGTCGGCGCTGCCATTGAAGACCTCGACGGCCACATTCACACGGGGTGCAACGTCGAGAATGCCACCTACGGGCTCACCGTCTGCGCCGAGCGGGTCGCCGTGTTCAAGGCTATTTCCGAAGGCGTCCGCAAATTCCGCCGCGTGGCGGTGGCCGCCGATACCAACGTCCTGACGCCTCCCTGCGGCGCCTGCCGTCAGATCCTGTGGGAGTTCTGCGGCGACGTCGAAATCGTGCTGGTGAACCTGCATGGCAAAACCGAGACGTATCGTCTCAAGGAGCTCTTCCCAAAGCCATTCGATGTTTCGTATCTGTAGCTTTTTCCTTTTCGTCTTCACCCTGTTCGCCGAACCGGCCGACTGGATCTGGAGCGCCCGCTATGTCATCACCGAAGACCCGCGGCACCGCGTTATCGAGAATGGCGCCGTGGCAATTCGCGGCGACCGCATCGTGGGGGTCGGCGCGAAGGCCGAGATCGATGCGCGTTTCCAGCCCAGGCAACGGCTGGATCGCCCCGAGGCCATTCTCGCTCCGGGCCTGGTCAATACCCACACGCATGCCGCCATGTCGCTGTTCCGCGGGATCGCCGACGACCTGAAACTACAGGACTGGCTCGAAAAGTACATCTTCCCCGCGGAATCCAAGAACGTCTCGCCGGAATTCGTGCGCTGGGGCACGCGCCTGGGTTGCCTGGAGATGCTGCTGGGCGGCACCACCACCTTCACCGACATGTACTACTTCGAGGACGTGGTGGCCGAGGTCGCGAAAGAAGCCGGCATGCGTGGCGTGCTGGGCGAAACCATCATTGGCTTTCCCGTGGCCGACAACAAGACGCCCGCTGAGGCGCTCGTGTTCACCGAGAAGTATCTGACGCGGTTCCGCAACGACCCCCTGGTGGTGGCCGCGGTGGCCCCCCACGCCCTCTACACCAATTCCGACGAGACCCTGAAGGCATCCCGCGCTCTGGCCAACAAGTACGATGCGCCGCTGGTGATCCACCTGTCCGAAACCAAGAAGGAGAATGACGACACACTGTCCGCGCGCCACATGACCCCCACCAAGGTCCTGGACTCCCTGGGCGTCTTGAGCGGCCGCACGGTGGCGGCCCACTGCGTGTGGGTCAACGATGCCGACATGGCCATCCTGAAGTCCCGCAACGTAGGTGTGGCTCACTGCCCCTCGAGCAACATGAAATTGGCGAGCGGGGTGGCGCCCATTGTCAGCATGCTGGCGATGGACCTGGCGGTGGGGCTCGGCCCCGATGGCCCGGCGGGCAGCAACAACGACTTCAACCTGTTCGAGGAGATGGACCTGGCTGCCAAGCTGGCGAAGGTAACCACCAACGATCCGCGCGCGCTGCCCGCCGCTGCCGCCCTGGAGATGGCCACCATTCGCGGGGCGCGGGCGCTGGGTTTGGAGAAGGAGATTGGCTCGCTCGAAGGCGGGAAGCGCGCCGACCTGATCATGGTGCGACTCGATCGGCCCAACGCCGTGCCGCTCTATGATCCGATCTCGCAGATGGTGTACGCCCTGAAAGCCGATGATGTGCGCGACGTGATGGTGAATGGCAAACCTGTAGTGCGGGATGCCAGGATACTGACTCTGAACGCCGCGCAGATTCTGCAGAAGGCGGCGGCATATCGGGCGAAGATCAGTGCGTCGCTGAAGTAGGTTGGCGAAAATGGTGGATTACCAGCAGCAGTTGACCAAGCATTCGCCGGGTCCAGTGCGAGGTACCGGCGCACGGCGGCATCGTCGCCGAGGAGCGCGGCCGTGTAGATGTCGCTGCTGGCAATCTCCGGGTGCGCGGTCAGGATCACGTTCGCGCGGTCGAGTGACCCGTGCCAGACACAGGCCTCGATGAAGGCTGCACGCGGATCTGCCGGCTCATTCATAGGCCCATTCTACGAGGAGCGGAGTTGTGCAAGACCGTGAGCCATCTCGATGAGGTCGTCGCCGTTCACCGTTTGAACCACCTGGAACCAGGCGTCGTTTACCGTATCGGGACGAAGCGCGCCTGCGATGGCGCCGCCGATGGACGCGACCGAGTCGGCATCACCGCCCACGTTCGCCGCCAGGAGGATCGTTTGCTCAGCGGACTCGGTGAGTAAGGCAAGGTTGATGGCCAGGGGAACTTTCGTTTCGTTCTTGTCTGGGAAATACTTCTGTGCAAGATCGTTCACCAGCAGAGTGTCATGCCGGGAAAGATCCGCATGTATTTCCTGGATCAGAGTAGCGATATTCGGTGTGGCCGCCGTGCCCTTCGAGGCAGACCTGTATGCTTCGGCGGCTCGGGCGGCCTGTATTGCCAGGTTCAACACCTCCGCCGCAGGCTTCCCCTCCATGGCCCCGGAGATGGCTCCGGCCACGGCTGCTGCGGCACAGATTGCGAACTGGCCGCCGTGTGTCGGGAGCGATGACTCATAAACGGCGCGGACCAACTCGTCCAACCGCTCCGGAGAATAGAGCACACCCACGGGTGCTACGCGCATGGCTGCTCCACAGCCATCACCCTCCACAGCGGTGCCGCTCGCATCGCCCAGCCGGTGGAAGTCCCACATCGAAACGCCGGGATGGAGCGACTTCCTGCACTTCAGCAGCTCTTCGCCGACTATCGTATGAGACAGTGGTTGCACCCTAAGCAGCGCCCTCCCTACTGCCAGGGTTTGTTCGGTGTCGTCCGTGGTCTCACCGATCCGCCATTCGTACCTGCGGTTGCCCGCGTAGCGCGGGATGACGTCTCCTGGACGCCCATGGAATCCTTGGATCCCCTCCGGGTACAAGCGCAAGACGTCGGCATGCGAGAGCGTCTCGGTCTGTTTGCCGATGGCGTCGCCCGATGCGAGCGCTTTGAAACCAGCGACCGCGCGTTCTACGTACGGCTGCAATTTCGAATTCATTTCCGAAGCGTCTGTTTTTTGCCTGTCCGCTTCCACCACATCACAACGCCCGAAACGCCCTGCATTACCAGCATCAGGCTGGCCACCGACAGGATGGTTTTGCTCGGGATCCCCAGAATGTCGCCGGTGTGGATGGCGCGATTCTGGATTACCATGCGGACGCCCGCGGACGCTGCGCGGGAACCTTGCGCTAACAGCACCTTACCGCTGTATTGATCCACCATCATCTGGCTGCGCCCGCCGGGCGTGAGATCCTCCGGAAACCGCGAGCGGGTCTGATAGGCCTGCCTGGGATCCGGTACGTTGATCTGGAACGGCTGGGCGCCCGGTATGGCGGCGCGTGCGATCCGATCGCCTGGTCCTGTGTGATGGGCTTGACGCCCGGTAGCGGCGGCGGGATTTCGGGCGGCTTGGACGGCTCGCTCCCGGTCATCTTGTAGAACAGCGGGACAGTGGTCTCTTCGAAGCCGATCATCACGCCGGTGAATGTCAGCACCAGCAGAAACAGCAGGGAAAAGACGCCGATGGTGTTGTGCACGTCGAACCAGAAACGGCGTCCCGACGGGGTTCCCGACAGCTTGACGCGCTTCACCGGCCACCACAGATAGAACCCGGAGAGGAGCAGAAACAGGATCGCCACTCCCACCCAGCTCACAATCTTCTTGCCCCACTCCGCCCGGTTCTGCAGCAGCAGCCGGAGGTGAAGTTGGTGCACGCGGCTGAGGAAGTCCGGGCCGTTCGGGCGCACCCCCAGCACTTCGCCCGTGTACTGGTTGACGTACACCTGGCCGCGGCGCAGGGCCACCGCATACGAGAGGTCCGGATCGGTGGAAAGCATATATCCGCCGATGCGTTCGCCCGGAAAAGCCTTCGCGACCACCCCGCCGATCTGCTCCAGCGACAGGGCCTCGCCGTGCTGTTTCACGTGAAACAGCTTCCAGTGGATCACTCGATCGATCTCGGTTTCGAACGCCATGATGCTCCCCGTGGCTCCCAGAATCGCCACGAAGACGACCGCCGCGAGAGCCAGGTAGAGGTGCAGAGTGAAAAGCAGTTATCGCATTCCGTTTCAGACGAGCTTGCCACGATTCCGGTGCGGGCGTCCAGTGGGACAGACGATCGGTTTTGTCGTCTGTCTGCGCCAGGCAGACGATGTCTGCAGACGCCTGACAGACGACACAAGGCGATCGTCTGTCCCACTCACCGGCGCGTACCGGCTCCGAGCTGCCGCATCATTTTTCCCCACAGCGCTTGCGACAACTAGTCGTCATCGCTCTCGTCGACCGGCGCCACTTCGATGTGCAATCCCGCCATCTCGTCGGCGCTGCCGGGGCCCAGCATCACGCGTTTTGGCGGGCGGTTGGGGTTCCGCGGATTCTCCGCGGAGTTGTCGTAGGTGAACTCCATCTCCACGCGCGTCCCTTCGGGCAGGCGGATGGGCGTGGCGTAGGCGTACTGCTGCTGCCAGTTGAAGTCCCAGTCGGGAATGCGGATCAGCGTTTTGCGCGATCCGTCGGGCAGCACGGCGTAGCCGTACATTTCTTTGCAGATGTAATGGGCGTGCGGACTGATGGCGATGGCGTCCACATCCACAGGGATGGTGAAGTGGTCAGTCACCGTGTAGCGGCGCTCTCCGGGTGGAATGTCAATCTGGTTGGAGCCCAGCGGAATATCCATCGCGCGGCGGCTGGGCTTCCGATCCGTGAAGTACAGCGCCACCCGGGTGCGATCGGTCTCGGGCTTGCCGGTGGGGTGGTAGTGAACCTGGAGAACCAGGTCTGCGCCGCCGTGGAGCAGGTCGGGAATTCCATCCGTTTTGCGGACCGGCACGGAACCCGGCGTCCAACCTCCCAAACCCCGCGCCGGTAGGAACCCCGGTGTCCCGAAGCAGGAATAGCCCGTGCCGTTGTCGCGCCTCCGTGCCGTCCCGGTGAGGTCCTGGAAGAGCAAGGCATGGTGCACCACCTTGGGATTCCCCGGCCGCGTATCCATGGCCTCGACCCATCGGTCACGTCCCGGCGGCGTGGGAATCACGAAACACCGATACTGGTCGGGGCCTTCCGCGGGGACCTCGTATGCGGCGCGCATTCCGGCCTCGATGTCCGGTTTGCCGAGCTGCCATCCATCGGGAAATTCGGGCGGCTTGGGAGTCTCGGCGGCCGTGCCTGCGGGTGCACCCGCATCGGCCCAGTGGACCAACGTGGCAATTTCCGATTCGCTCAGCCGGAGCTCCCGCTGGAAGTGCGGCTCGGCCGGCAGCCAGGGTGGCATGAAGCGTTTCGATGTGACCGTGGCGATCAGTTTGGCGCGTTTTTGGGCGTCCTGGTACGTGAGCAGGCTGAACGGCGCCACGCCGCCGGGACGATGGCACGATGCGCATTGGCGATAGAGAATGGGCGCCACGTCATGCGAGAAGGTGGGCCCCGCCGCCGCCGCCCAGAACCCCGCCAACAGACCCAGCAGTTGCACACAACCATTGTGACGCAAGGTAGGGCATGCTTTAGCTTCCGAACCTTCTAAAGCCGCCTGACAGGGTCGAAACATCG
>JAIQFL010000010.1 GCA_020073365.1 Terriglobia bacterium
GATTTCGGACGTCCTCCTTTCGTCGCGGAGGACAAAGACTGAACGGCGTCCTGCAGAGCCTCACGAGCCGGAAGAAAGGAGTGTCATCCACCTGGTCTTGGTGTACCCAATTTCAGGATCATCTTGCATTGGAAACGATTCCTAATTTCAGGATCATCCTTGGATTGGAAAATGCTTTGGGCAGTCCAACTTGACCGGGGGCCGATGCGTCGGGTGGCTTGGCCTAGCAAATGAGGTTGGCAGGCGAAAGCGCCTGCCCCACAAAACGCATAAACATTGGGGTCATTTGGGGGCATCGGCGTAACAATCCTTGGGAAAGCAGACGGGACAGCGCTTCCATTTCAGAGGCTCGATGGGGTCAAAGGGGCAGCGGCTCCCGGGGATGTGGAAGGGGAGCGGGTTTTGGCCCGCCTTTTGGGGGGCAGGACGGGGTGGCGTGGAAGTTGACGGAACGAACTGGGGGGAAGGACTAAGGGGCTTGGTTTCAGGTGGTTGAGGGGATTCGGCCGGAGGAGGTTCGGGGTTGAGGACGGGGCTCTCGGAGGAGATTTCGGGGGCGGGAGGGGGCTCGAGGTCGAGGGGAAGGGTCTGGAGGCGTTCCAGTTCGTGGAGGGCGTCGCGATAGTTGCGCTGGGTGGAATTGACCAGGCGCTGGAGGCGGGTGAGGGTGCGGTCGCAGATACGGAAGGTGTGACCGAGGGGGGCGTTGGGGTCGAGGTGGATGGCGTGACCCATCTCGTAAGTCCATACCTGGGCGTCGGCGACGGCGAGACGGCGGAGGGTCCAGGTGGAGCGGACCAGGATATCGACCTGGTCGCGCTCGGCGGGAAGAGTGGGGTGGTAGCGCTGGAAGTATTCTTCGGTGAGGGTGGCGAGATGGGCGGGATCTTCGCCGGGAATGATGAGGGAGTTGGCATAGATGCCGGTTTTCAAGGCATTCATGCTGGAACGGGCCTTGCCGGCAGCGGAGCGCGGGCCCGTGGAGCGGTTGGGATGGGCACGTTCGGCGCCGGGTTGCTGGGGTTTCATCATTATGAGCCTTTCTAAATAGAAAAGGCCGGGCTCCCCGGACGATGTCCGTCGGGGGAGGGCCGGCTTTTGGCGGTTTCGATTTCTAACTGACTTCATGGTGGCACACGAGGAAGGGGCAAGGACTATTTGAGGGCCGTAAAATCTTGAAAAGAGGGGGACGAATTATTTCCTGAGCCTGTCACCGGTAGGCGGGCAACTGTCCAGTGGCGTCCGTTCACTGAACAGCTTGAATGCGAAAAGGGTCGTCCGCGGCACGGAGAGAGTTTCCCGAACGGGCGTTCTGGGGCTTTCGCTGTTGCGAAGGGATTTGGCGACGGGAGTGGGAAGTCAACAGTCCGGGTTGGGGTACCAGATTAGCTGCTTCCGGACCGTTTCGATATCGTTGAGGATTTTGAGTACAACTTGACGCCACGTTTGCGGCGCGAGGTACGCCAGAAAATCTTCGAGCATTTGGACCAGATCGGGGCTGCCTGGCGGGAGCGTTTCGGAGGAGATCGTGCAGAGTAAGACGAAACCGGTTTTGGCAAAGGCAATCGAGACCACGCCCGACGCGAAGGGAATCGAGATCCGCTCGGATGGCGGGTGGTCCTGGGGTGGCAGCGGAGGTTCCTATACCGTAGTCGGTGGGCGGGTAATCTTTTCGGGCCCGCAGGTGGGCCTTTGGGGACCTGCGGATATCGGCAACGGCACTCTCACATTCCAAAGCCAATACGGGCCGTCAGAGTGGGCCTGTCCCGGCAGTCACACGCCGGTTCACCTATGGCAAACTGGATCAAGGAGTGCGCAGCCCCAATCGAGTGAACACCGCAGATCGAGATCTCGCTACCGACGCGCCAATTCTCATCCCGGCGTACCAACCGGGTGAGCCGCTCACATCCCTGGTCGATGCTCTGCTCGGCCTGGGAGTGCGAGCCATCATCGTGGTTAACGACGGCAGTGGGCCGGAGTCCGCGGAGCATCTGGAGAGGATTGCCCGCCTGGACGGCGTGCATCTGATCCATCACGCGGTGAATCTCGGCAAAGGCGCCGCCCTCAAGACCGGTATGAACTATGCCCTGGTTCGATTCCCCGGCTGTTGCGGTGTGGTAACGGCTGACGCGGATGGCCAGCACCAAGCCGAGGACATCGTTCGTGTCGCTCAAAGACTGCGGGAGAATCCCGAGGCCCTCATCATGGGAGTGCGCGCCTTCGACAGCCAGGTACCCTGGAAGAGTTGGGTTGGCAACCGTGCGACGTGCGTGCTCATGCGTCTGATGGTAGGGCAGAAGCTCTCCGATACCCAGACCGGCTTGCGCGGCATACCAAGCACGCTGATTCCTCACCTGCTGCGAGTGACATCCACGGGTTACGAATTCGAGCTGGATATGCTGATCGCGTGCAAGCATCAGGGCTATGCGATCTGGCAGGAGCCGATCCGCACGATTTACCTGGAGGGCAATCGGCATTCTCATTTTCACCCGATCCTCGACTCGATGCGGATCTATGTTCTGCTGCTCCGCTTCAGCATTCTCTCCCTCCTTACCGCGGTAATCGACAACGTCACGTTTGCCCTGGCCCTGGGCGGCACCGGAAGCATCGGACAATCGCAGGCCTTGGCCCGGCTGGTAGCGATGATCTTCAACTATGTGGGGGCGCGCCGGCTGGTGTTTCATTCGCGCCAGCGGCAGGTGGTGGTGCTCCCGAAGTACGTCCTGCTGGTGGTCTGTAACGGATTTCTGTCGTATGCGCTCATCCGGTTGCTTCATGACCGCCTGGGTCTCCGCACCATCGCGGCCAAACTGATCGCGGAGGGGTTCCTTTTTATCGCGAACTTCGCCATCCAGCGAGACTTTGTGTTTACGCGGCGCGACGCCACCCCGGCCGCCACGGATTGGGATAGTTACTACACCAGCGTTCCGCCTACTGCCAGGCTTACTCGGCGCTATACCACCGCCCGGTTGTTGGATGCGATCCAGCGTTACGTGGAGCCGGCCTCGCCAACCGGGCGCCTTTCCATTGTGGAGATCGGCGGCGCCAACAGTTGCTTCGTGGATCGCATCCTCGCTAAGGTCCCTTGTGATTCTTACGACGTGGTAGATACCAATCAATACGGGCTTTCCCTGCTGGCGCAGCGCGCTGGCCCGACCGGAGTGGTGCGATTGCACCAGCAAAGCGTGCTGGCACTGTCACTCCATGCGTCCGCCGACCTGGTGTTCAGCGTCGGCCTGGTAGAGCACTTCGACCGCGAGAGGACGCGCGCGGCTATCCTGGCGCATTTCCAGGCATTGCGGCCAGGCGGTATCGCGATCATCACCTTCCCCAGACCCACGCTGCTGTATCGAGCCACCAGGCGGCTTATCGAGGCGGCCGGGATGTGGAAGTTCTTCGATGAGCGGCCTCTGGATCCAAGCGAAGTGATTGCCGCCGTGCAGGAATCGGGCGACGTGCTATACGAGAAACTCATGTGGCCGCTGATTCTGACCCAGCATCTGATCGTGGCCAGGAAGCGGATCGACCTGGACCAGAGCCTGCGCGAGCGGGGCGCTTCCGCTGTGCCGTTGCTGCTTTCGGAAAGGAAGTTATGAAAGCGCGGAGTTTACTGACATTCGTTTGCAGGCCGGTCATTGGCCTGTCGTTCATCTGCTTGGGCGCCGCTAATATTCAGGCGGCGAACACGCCTGCCAGCGCTTTGCTGGTTCTCGAGAAAGAGCAGAACACGCTGGTCATCGTCGATCCGGCGAGCCTGACGATCGTGGCGCGCGTGCCCGTCGGAAACAATCCACACGAAGTCGCCGTATCGGATGATGGGCGGACCGCATACATTTCGAATTATGGCGGCGGAGGTGGTGGCGGTGCAACCATCGCCGTGGTCGACCTGATCGCCCAAAAGCCATTGGCCCCTATCGATCTGGGCGCGTTGCGCGCGCCTCATGGGCTGGAGTTTGCCGGCGGTAAGTTGTATTTCACCGCCGAAGGAGCCAAGGTGGTTGGCCGTTACGATCCCGCCACTCAGAAGATTGACTGGGTCGTGGGCACGGGCCAGAACCGCACCCATATGGTGGTAGCTTCGAAAGACCTCAAGACCATCTTCACGTCCAACGTCAGTTCTGCGACCGTCAGCGTCATCGAGCAGGGCGCTGCACAGGGGCCCGGACCGGGACGGGGCCCGGGTGGTCCAGGCGGCCCTGGGGCTCCTGGCGGCCGAGGGGCTCCTGACGGACGCGGCAGGGGCGGCCCTCCGCCGGGTGGAGGCGGTGCGCCGGACTGGAACGTCACCAATATCCCGGTGGGCCGTGGATCCGAGGGCTTCGACCTGTCGCCCGACGGTAAGGAACTATGGGTAGCGAACGCGCAGGACAGTACCATCTCCATCATCGATGTGGCCGGCAAGAAGGTCGTCCAGACGCTCCCGTCCACCAGATCCGCCAACCGCCTGAAGATCACGCCGGACGGCAAGTACGTTTTCGTGTCGGATTTGAGCGGCACCGAATTGCTGGTGATCGACGCTGCCGCTCGCAAGGAGCACAAGAGAATCACGCTGCCGGCCAGCTCGGAGGGCCTTCTGATGGCGCCCGACGGCTCGCATGCCTACACTACCCTGAACTCGCGCGATGCGGTTGCCGTGATCGATCTGAAGACCATGACGGTAACCGGCGAGGTCAAGACCGGCAGGGGGCCGGATGGGCTGGCGTGGGCCGCGCGGAAGTAAGCAAGGCTTGGCACAGACAGGTCAAACGGCCTTGTCCCACCTGTCCAATTGGCTTACTCCACTACAAATGAGTCTAAGTCGATAAACCGGCCAGTAGACTTCGGATGACTCCGCCCAGTAACTCCGATCACAACAAAGTGCCGCCCGGGACCGAAACAACAGAACCTTTGCCGCGCCTGCCATCGAATCTCCGGCGAATACAGATCGACAGTGCTCGGGTCCTTCTCATCAATCGTGACAGTGGCCACTCCGCGATTGGGTGCTTTGGTGAACACGTATGTCAGGGCCGTTCCCCGGAACGCAAAGGATATCCCGGCCCCGGCTACGTCGTTATAGCTGATGGTGTGGCCGTAGGCACCCTCGAAGCTTTTGTCGTGCGCCCAGTTGCCATGAAAGATGATGGATGGATCGAAATCGTCATAGACGCCAGCCTGGACCACCACCTGGTTGGCCGGGTCCACCTCGTCGTGCGAGGCCGCGGGCACTACCGCCGATGGCGGACCGCAATCCGGCTCCAGCCTGGCTAAGGTGAATCCGCCGGATACGTACTCCGGCACCGTGCACGCTTTCAGCAGTGCATCGAGCGCGGGAGGCACAGTTTCGTCGCCGGGCGGCAGCGCTTCCGCAATGAAATACCCCACCTTCCAGCGCTCGATCAGCCGGAACATATCGAGCGGCGTGGTGGCCGCGCGAAGCTGTTCCACAATCGAGTACTGGTGCCAGTTGTTCAGGAAGACGTCGCCCGTAAGACCCGCAATCGAGGTGGAACTGGTAAGTAGAACGGCGGAGTTCGGATGGTTGCGATTGTAATAGTCAATGACTTTACGGACTGGGGCTGCCTCTTCCAGGTAACGCTCTCTTTCCGTTCGGGAGAAAGGTAGCCGTAAGCAAAAGTCCTTATGATAGTAGTTTGAGGAGGGAAGAAAGTAAGTGTTTAATGCTGTGGTGACGAAGATATAGACGAGCAGGACGCGGTACATCCAGCGCTGGTTGGACATCATCCAGCCGAGTAATCCGGCAAATGCCACCAACAACAGGGGCATCGATGTGTAGAGATACCGGACGTTGGCCGTAGATTGCATGATGAGCACGCCTGCGCCCAGCGCCAGCACCGCGGCGCTCCGGGCCGGACTGCGCCTCGTCACCAATATCGCGAGAAGAGCCAGCGGCGCGACGATCAGGTATTGAAAGCCGAACGACCCGTTCTGTCCCTCGTACGCTTGAGTGGTGTGAAATGTCAGAGTGTAGAGGGTACTCCAGCTTACCGGTAGCCGGAAGCGGGCGTCCGCAATCAATACCGACGGATTCAAAAGGGGAGAATGAATTTTGGGGTTTAGGAAAGGAAAGATCGGGTTTCCGGTCTTCTCGTAGGCGATCGCGTACGTAGGCAAGGCCGTCGCCAACAGCAGTAGAAGTGCCAGGCCGCATACCGCCGCCGGCCGCGGGCCGAGCGACTTCCAATGGCGGGCTATCTCTCGAATCGCGAACGGCAGCGCCAGGGCAATGAAGACCAGCGCCCCGTACTTGGTTGCCATGGCGGTTCCACCGGCCGCCGCGGCAAGGTACAGGAACCTCTTGTCGCCGGTCTCCCCGAAGTGCCAGAGGGCGGTCATCAGGCCGAGCACCAGGGCCACCAGGAAGTTCTCCACAAAGAGCGATCCGGCAACAAACTGGACCACCGGCGTCGCCGCAAGCGATGCGGCGAGTAAAAAACCGGCTGCCGGAGTCACCCAGCGGCGCGTGGCGCGGTACAACAGCGCAACAATCGCGAGTAACATCGCGTAGTTCAAGATCCGGGGCGCATATTCGCCGCCCAGAAGATAGACGACGGTATACAGCCAGTCCGCGCCCATGGGCATCACCGACCAGAGATAACGGCTTGGCTGAAAGGTCATGTGATGGTTCGCGGCTATGTTCATGGGGATCGCCAGGTGCATGGCGAGCCCGTCTCCGCCGATTTCCGGCAGCAGGGCCACAAACCAGTGCGCTACCAGGATGAATACCAGGAATGCGAAGGAAATGCGTTCCCAGGGCGAGCGTAGTTCAACCGAGCATATCCGCGATGCCCAATAAGTGAGGCGCCGCCAAACACCGCGGAGGTCGGCGGCCACGGGTATTGCGAGTAAGATGCCCCAGACCCAAGGGTAATTCACAGGCATCCGGGCCATGAACGTCATCAGGAAGACATACACGCCGGTTCCGAGAAGCGTGGCGCAAAGGTGAGTCGTCGCGCTGTCCGTCTTAGTCCGGCCCAACAATCTTGACCCCAGCGCGCAGGACGAGACCAGAAAGAAGGCCGCTGCCAGCAACGGCAGCGGGCCCACGGAAACGGCCGTCAGCACTATCAGAAGCGCTGAAATGAACGCTGCGAATGTCCATGGAACCACCAGGAGGAGGGGTACGGCAAGCGCCAGGTATTCAGCGCCATATCGCGTGAAGCGTTTGAGCCCGATCGGGTACCAGATGTCCGGGGTGAACAGATGGTTGGTCTGGAAGCCGTAGATTTCGACCCCCAGCAGCACCGCGAATACCACTGCGAATAGAGCCGAAAGAGTGAGGGCTCGGGAGATATCCGGCCGCACGGCTGTCCCGGACCCTAATCGCAAATGGTCAAGGTTAAAGCCTGAAGGCTTGGGGACCACGTCGATAGTCTGGCTTGGCAATTCCCTCACCGGAATGGAGAGACGTTGCGCGGCAGCGAATATCTCGTGCTCGAACTCGTTACCCGCGGCTTCCCTCCGCAGGAGCGGCGCCAGCAGACTTGCGGGAATACCGAGTGGTCCGGTCTGGTTGTCCGTGAGTTGACATCCGAGAATCAGAGACCGGGGTTGCTCCCTCAGGGCGCCGGCAACTCGCAGAATATCTTCGGCGGCATCGGCAGTGGCATCGACAGCAACCAGGCCCACCACGTCGGGAATCGTGCAGAGCACGTAGTTGATGGCGGTCTTCAGGACGGCACTCTTGCCGAGCGGCAAGGCGTGGCGAAGCAATTGCACGTTGGGGAAGGCGGCCGCGCGGGCGAACACGTCCTGGTAGTCCGGTCCGCTTCCGTCATCCACGATGACGATCGCAATCCCAGCCTTTTCGGAGAGCGTTCGAACCAGATCGGCCAGATCGGCAGAGGGCCGGCAGGCAGCGATCAATACCGCGAGTTGACCGGGTTCACGACTCATGTCTGGTGTCAAGAGTCCGCCGCCGGCGCCCTGCCGGACGCGGGACTACTTTACCTTCGCGAAGACCTTCGCCAGAGTCTTCACTGCCTGGTCGACCTCCTTTTCCGTCGCGATGTAAGGCGGGAGAAAGCGGAGCACCGTGTCGTGCGTGCAATTGATGAGCAGCCCCGCGGCCATGGCATCCAGCACGATCTGTTTCCCGGGAACGGTCAGCTCCATCCCCAGCATCAGGCCGAATCCGCGCACCTCTTTTACGAAGCCGTGCTTGCGGGCCAGTTCGTTCAGGGTCACATGAAAGTAGCCGCCCACCCGCTGAATGGCAGGCAGCAGCTCGTCCAGAATCTCCAGAAACTCCAGGGCCACGCAGCACGCCAGGGCGCCTCCGCCGAAGGTAGTGCCGTGCATTCCCGGCTTGATGGCAGCCGCGGCCTTCTCGTTCGCCAGAATGAAACCCAAGGGGATTCCGCACGCCACCGGCTTCGCCGCCACCACCACATCCGGCAGAATCACGGGGGAGGAGCGCTGGTAAGCAAAGTAAGTTCCGGGACGTCCCACCCCGCACTGCGTTTCGTCGGCCACCAGCAATGCGTTGAAGCGGTCCGCCAGTCGGCGTGCTTCGGCCACGTACTCATGCGTAAGGGGATTGATTCCACCCTCGCCCTGGATCAGTTCCATCACCATGCCGGCGGTCCGCTCACTCATCGCGGCCTCCAGAGCCGGGATGTCGTTCGGCGGAACGAACCTCACGCCGGGAATCAGAGGTTCGAAATCCTGGCGGTACTTCGCCTGGCCGGTGATCGAAAGCGCCCCCAATGTGCGGCCGTGGAAGGAGTTTTCCAGCGAGATGATCTCGTATTTCTCAGGGTGGATGGCGCGGCCGTGCGAGTGAACCATCTTCAACGCGCCTTCAACCGCCTCGGCGCCGGTATTCGCGAAGAAGGCGCGCGCCATACCGCTCATATCCACCAGGCGCTTGGCCAGCGGGCCCTGATATTGGTGATAGTACAGGTTTGAGCAATGGATCAGGAGCGCGGACTGCTGGCGAATGACTTTGAGAATCCGCGGATGGCCGTGGCCCAGCGCATTGACGCCGATGCCGGCGAGGAAATCGAGGTAGCGGCCGCCGTCCAGATCGTACAAATAGCATCCCTTCCCGCGCGAGAGAACCAGCGGATAACGGGCGTAGGTCTGCAATAAATAATCCCGCTCCAGGTCCATCGTCGCCTGGGCAGCGGTTTCCATAAGGGGGGGAAGGGCGCTTGTCATTCACTTATGATAGCCGATGGTGGGGCATGCTTGACCTTGGCTTTCCAGGAGGTAATGGCCGGCGGGGGAGTCCCTCAGGCTCAGACTGAGGTCAGCGGCGGTGAAAGAAGCGCCCGCAAGCGGGCGTTGGCAGGCGGAAGCGCCTGCCCGCTAAGCGAAGCAGGCACCCAAACCGAGCGGCGGAGTGAGGATTCCTACAGATTCGTTAATGTTGGAAAAGCGAGTCTTTTTTTGGGTAGTCGTGTTCTTGCTCCTGAGATGAGGCTGTTGGGAGGGGAGCAAATGGTTTCCAGACTGTGTTTCGGCGGATTTCTGCTCTGCGCGGTGCTGGCGGGGCAGGACGGAGCGAGCGTCCCCGAGTATCCGGTGGCGCACCCCGAATGCGTGCGCTTCGGTCCTCAATATAAGCGGTACGTCGCCAATGCTCACCAGGCCGCAGTGACCGCGATGACCAGCCTGGTGGCGTCGCTGCTGCCGCCGGCTTCGGGAAGTCTTACGGCCAACGCCCAGACACCGGCACAGGCGGGCGGAAGCGGCATAGACTCCTACATTTTTGCGGCCCTCAACGCTGCCGGAGTTACTCCCGCTCCCGCTACCACCGACTACGAGTTTATCCGCCGCGTAACGCTCGACCTCACCGGACGCATCCCCACGCCCGCGCGGGTGCTCAGTTTCGTGGCCGACAGCACACCCAGCAAGCGCGCGGACCTGATCGAAGAATTGCTCGCCAAGCCGGAGTGGATCGATAAGTGGACCATGTTCCTCGGCGATCTGTATCAGAACAATTCGCAGAATTCGCAGATTCGCCGCTACCCCGATGGCGTGAAGGCCTTCAACGACTACGTCCGCGCGGCGCTCCAGGCCGGCAAGCCCTACGACCAGATGGCGCGCGACCTCATCACCGCCACCGGCAATAATAGCTACCAGGACGGCGCCCTGAACTTTGTGGTGGGAGGCGTGGTGACGGGCGGACCGATTCAGGACATCTTCGACCAGCAGACCGCCAATACCTTCGACGTGTTTTTGGGACTGTCGCACGTCAACTGTCTGCTCTGTCACAACGGGCGCGGCCACCTGGATGCGCTGAGCCTGTGGGGCAGCCAGACCACGCGCTATCAAGCCTGGCAGCTTGCCTCGTATCTGTCCCACACCGACATCACTCGGACTGCCGTCGCAGGAGCGGTCAACAACCAGCCGTATTACTGGAACGTGGTGGAGAACACCGCCAGGGCACACATCGATTACCCCCTAAACACCACCACCGGCAATCGGCCGGCCCGCCAGCCCGTGGGCTCGGAGAAGAACGTCGCGCCCGTGTATATTTTCAATGGCGATACGCCGAAACCCGGCGACAACTATCGCGCTTCTCTGGCTTCTGAGATCACCGGGGATTTCCAATTCGCGCGCGCCACAGTGAACCGTTTCTGGGCCTACTTCTTCGGGGTGGGGCTGGTGGATCCGCCGGATCAGTTCGACCCGGCGCGCCAGGATCCCGACAATCCTCCGCCCGCCCCCTGGACGCTGCAGGCCTCCAATCCGCGGCTGCTGAACGCGCTGGCGCAGAGTTTCATCGACAATAAGTACGACCTGAAGTGGCTGATGCGGTCGATCGCCAACTCGCAGGCCTATCAGCTTTCTTCGCGTTACAACGGCACGTACAATTCCGCCTGGGATACGCTCTACGCACGTCACTTCGTGCGCCGCCTTTGGTCGGAAGAGGTGCACGATGCCGTGGCGCAATCGAGCAATATTCTGCCGAAGTATGCGGTGCCCCTGAACGGCACGCTGACCTGGGCCATGGAGTTCCCCGAGCCGCTCAATACGCCGACCCCGCGCGACCCGGTGCTGCCGCTTCTCGACGCCTTCCTGCGCGGCAATCGCGACGATCAGGTACGCTCGGGCGAAGGTTCCATTTCGCAGGCGCTGGACCTGATGAACGATCCCTTCGTGATGAGCCGCACCAAGTCGACCGGCGCGGCCACCAGCCTGCTGGTCGCGAACCTGAGTGTGCCCAACGACCAACTGGTGAACACGCTGTTTCTGTCGGTGCTCTCGCGCTATCCGACCAGCGATGAGATGACGCAGGCGGTGAAGCATCTCACCAGCGGAAATCGCAACCAGCAGGCGGAAAACCTGCTTTGGTCGCTCTATAACAAGGTCGATTTCGTTTTCAATTACTGACGCCTTCCACTAATCACGGAGCCATGCCATGTCTGAACAGGAAAGACTGCGACGCTTTTTCAATCGCCACCCGCATCATCACCAGACGTTCTTCAGCCGGCCGTACGTCACCCGCCGGCAGTTCTTCCAACTGGTGGGCGCGGGCGTGACCGGATCGTACCTTCTGCCCCGTCTGGTGGAAGCGCACCAGCCCGAGACCACCACCTCCGGAGTGACCACGCAGAACAAGGCCAAGAACGTGATCTTCATCCTGCTGGGCGGGGCCATCAGCCATACCGACACGTTCGATCTCAAGGTGGTCAACGGCACCACGCCTGCGAACTTCAATCCCACCACCACCACCGGCATTAATTGGCCCATGGGATTGCTGCCCAAGACCGGCGCGCTGCTGGGCGACCTGGCGATCGTCCGTTCCATGCAGGCGCACGCGCTGGTCCACACCCTGGCGCAGCACTGGACGCAGATCGGCCGTAACCCCGCCGCGGCGCTCGGCGATATCGCGCCCAACATCGGCAGCGTGGTCGCCATCGAGAAGTACCAGCCGGGGCAACTGTTCCCGCCGTTCGTGGCGCTCAACTCCGGCGCCTGCGTCGGCAATGGCTATTTCTCGGCACAATACGCGCCGTTCAAGATCATTCCCGCCGCCGCCGGGATCCCCAACACCGCGAATCCCAACGACCCGACCGGCGCCAACGGCCGCTTCACCACCATGTACACGCAGTTGCAGGCCATCGACGCCCCCCTGCGCGTCAACTCGCCATACGGCAAGCCGCTCGAGGACTACAACGATTTCTACACCGCCGCGCAACAGATGATGTACAACAAAACCGTGAACGACACATTCTCCTTCTCTTCGGCGGACAGCCAGAGGTATGGGAACAGCTCGTTCGGCAACGCCTGCCTGGTGGCTAAACAGGTGCTGGCGGCGGACCAGGGCACGCGCTTCGTCCTGATCACCAACGGAAGCTGGGACATGCACCAGGACATCTACGGCGCGGCGAATCCCAAGGGCAACAACATGTACACCATGGGCAAGCCGTTAGACGATGGCTACTCGGCTCTTCTTTCCGACCTGACGGCCACGGGGCTCCTCGACGACACGCTGGTAGTGATGGTGGGCGAATTCGGGCGCACGGTGGGAAAACTCACTGCGGCGGGCGGGCGCGATCACTGGACACAGCAATCCGCCGTGTTCGCGGGCGCCGGGATCAAGGGCGGGCGCGCCATCGGCTCCACCACTTCCGACGGTTCCGCGACTGCGGACCCCGGCTGGTCGCGCGGCCGCAGCGTAAACCCCGAGGACATCGAAGCGACCATCTACTCCGCCGTGGGCATCGACTGGACCACCGTCCGCAAGGACGACCCATTCGGCCGCGGCTTCGAGTACGTGCCCTTCTCCGACCAGGACCTCTACGGTCCCATCGACGAATTGTGGGGATAAGTGGGACAGACGATCGGACGGCGAGCGCGAGTCTATAACCGGATTCCTGGAACGCTTCGCGCAGGTGAATGTCTCCCAGAAGACCTACCTGCTCGAATCCGCTGCCCTGATCCGAGGCGGCAAGAAGCCGCTCTGGTATCAAAACTAGTGTAGCGGTGGTGTTGCCGGCCGCTGGCGAGCTGCGCTCGCCTGACAGGCGAAACCGCCCGTCCCACCTTCTAATCTAATGTACTACGCTAATTTTGGCGGCTCGCCTTTCGAAGGCTCGGGTATCCCGCCCGTCAGTTTCTTCCGCAGGGCCCGGCTGCGTTCCCTCCTGGCGAGCCTACTCTTTCGTTGGCGGTGGAAGCGCGCCTTATCTCCATTGATGGCTGACATGTTGCCTCAAGGGTAGCAGAGTTTGCCGTTCACCAACTGGGAGCCCTGGCATAATAGATGGTTCAGCTCTCGCGGAACTCCCGCGGAAAGGCGACACCACCGGGTGTCGACGGGTTTGCAATCGGTGCTCCTGACACAATGAAGGGCCTCGACCTCCTCCTGCGCGGCCTGATGGCCGGCGTGATCATTGCCGCGCCGGTGGGACCGGTTAATGTCCTGTGTGTGCAGCGAACCATCGCCAAAGGTTGGAGATCGGGGCTCTTTTCCGGCCTGGGATCGGCCCTTGCCGACACGCTCTATGGCGCGGTTGCCGGCTTCAGCATCAGTTTTGTCATCCAGTTTCTCCTTCGTGAAGAATCCCGGATCCGGTTCTATGGCGGAATCCTCCTCATCCTGCTCGGTGTCTGGTATTACTTTCGCCGTCCGCAGCCAGTAGACGCTCAGAAACGGGATGAAACCGACGGGGCGGACTCCGCCTCCACGTTTCTCCTGACTTTGACGAACCCCACTACCGTCTTGTCCTTTCTCGCCGTGCTGGCGGCCCTGGGGCTGGGCAGCTCGAGACCGTGGTATCTCACACTGCTCATGGTGCTGGGCATTTTCTGCGGCACGATGTTGTGGTGGGTGATCCTGACCGGCATCGCCAACCGGCTCCGGGACCGGTTCACAAATAACGCCATGGTATGGATGAACCGCATCGGCGGCCTGGCCATCGGCACCTTCGGCATGATTTCGTTGCTGCTGAGCCGCTCGCATCCCCGCTAGACGTGGTGGGACCAGGTGGCCGTTTGGCCTGTCTCCGTTGGAAACGCCGCCGCGCACCAGATCGCCTGTGCCCGCGGATTCCCGCCGAGCAGCGAACGAAGTCCTGGCGGGAGCCGCCGAGGCGCGCGGAGTAGCTGTGGATGGGCTCGCAGTGGCAGGCGGCCTGTTGATCCTGTTGGGCTCGCTGAGTCGTCGCACACGGTAGTAAACCAACACAGGCAAGAATGCCCGTGTCACTCGTCACGCAGGGCGACTGCGAGAGACTCATTCACGATGCTGACCTTGGCGCGGTCGAGATCGCGGCCCGCAAGCAGAGGCGTACCGAAGGTTTAAAATACCCGTTGTTTCACGCGACGAAATAGGACTCGCTGGTTGAGTTTTCAGCAAGCGGCATTGAGTTTCCCGCTTGAATCGAAGCGACTGGCAGTGACCGCGCCCGGGTCGGAAAGCACAGCGCGCGCGTGTCTCAGTGCCCGACCCGCCTGTTGCGCCTTTACAATCGCGAGCAAGCCGCCGATTCCGGCGAGCAGAAGTCCCACGGTGCCAGGCTCCGGAGTCGGATCGGAAGTCTGCTCGGAAGTCAGACTGACGTTGTCGATGAAAAAGCCTTTGCCCAGAAGGGCCGGCGTTACCGTCGGGGGGGTTGCCCCAGCGCGGAACAGCAGCGAGCTTACCGCCCCGATCCCGTGGCCGCCGCCGTCACTAGTCGGACCGAACCGTCCGAAGTCCTCCCACGTTGTGCCGGTGACAACCAGCGCGCCGTCGAGAAAGACATGAACGACATCATTGGAAGGCCCGTCAAACCTAAGTCAGCAAAAAGCGAACACAAACCAAAGGCTAACATCGATTTCCTCAATAAGAGGTCTTTTGGTCTGTGAGGTCAGTACCTTTACGGTTGTGAACGTACTAGGGAATGCTAACGTACTGGCCCTCTATTCGCACGTAAACGCGTCGCACGGAAAAGTCGCTTCGCACCGGAGGCGCGGGCGAAGGACTGGCTCAGGCCGGCAAGCATCCGCGCACCGCAAAGACGGCAGATCAGTCCACACAAAACCGGAAAGACTCGGAAGAAAACCAACACAGGCAGGAATGCCCGTGTCACGTCACTCGTCACGTAGGGCGACCACGGGGTCCAACCTGGCGGCGCGTCGGGCCGGCAGATAGCTGGCTGCCAGTGCCACCGCAGCCAGGATGACCACGGCGGTGACGAGGGTGGCGCCGTCATACGGCGTCAATCCAAAGAGCAACGTGGAGGCGAACCGCGCTGCCCCCAGGGACAACACCGTTCCGGCCGCCAGACCGGCGGTGAGAAGCCTTCCGCTCTCTTTCAGGACCATGGTGAGAATTTCGCGGCGATCCGCGCCGAGCGCCATGCGAATGCCGATTTCGTTGCGGCGGCGCGCCACCAGGTAGGAGATCACGCCGTAGAGCCCGATAGCCGAGAGGACGCCCGCCAGGAGGCCGAACGAACTGGAGAGCGTCGCCATCAGCCGCTCCCGCAGAAGCGAATCGCGGATCAGTGTTTTGAATTCTCCAAACTCGTAGCGCGCGTTGGGGTCCACCTCCGCCAGGGCGCGCCGCACCGCGGGAAGCAGGGTTTCCAGCGGCGCGTTCGAGCGAATCAGAAGCTGGTCGCCGAGTTGGGGATGGGGGTCCTGGGAATAGGGAAGATAGAAGACCGGCTGAAACGCCTGGCGAAGGCTTAGGTACTTCGCGCTCCTCACCAGCCCGACGATCTCATATGCCGTTTCCGGCGTGGAGGGCGTGGCTTCCACCCAAAACCGCTGGCCCACCGGGTTGGCGCCGTTGGCAAGCTGGCGCGCGAAGGCCTCGTTCACAATCGCAACTTTGGGCGAGGCGAGGGTGTCGTGGTCGTCGAAATCGCGTCCCGCCAGCAGCGGCGTGTCGAGCGTTCTGAAATACCCGTTGCTCACGCGGCTGTAATAGGACCCGCGTCCCTGCGCGGACGTGGCGTGGTCCATCCACACCTTGTTCCCCGACGCGTTCCCGCTGATGGGAACCACGTTGGTGTCGGCCACCGAAACCACACCGGGGACAGAGCGTACGTGTTCGAGCAAGGCCTTCTGAAAGGACAGCACCTGTACTTCCGAGGGGTTGGGACGGGCGAAACCCAGGTCGGCGATCAGAATGCCTTCCTGCCGGAATCCCGCCTCGGTGGTCGCCAGGTTGCGCAGGCTGCGCACGAACAGGAGCGCCCCTACCAGAAGGACGAGCGAAAGAGCGACCTGCGAAACCACCAGCATGCGCCGTAAACCGAAGCGTTCGCGGCTGGCGGTCATTCCTCGCCCGGCCTTGAGGACCTCGCCCGGGTTGGCACCGGCAGATCGCAGGGCGGGCGCTAAACCGAACAGGGCGCAGGTCAGGACGGCGAGCCCGGCGGTAAAGGAGAGGACCCGCCCATCGGGATTCAGGTCGAGAAAAATCGAGCCTCCGTCCCTGGCCAGCATCGCGACCAGAACCTGGCTTAGCCATCGGGACAGAAGCAGACCTAGACCGGCGCCGGTTGCCGCCACCACAAGGCTCTCGGACATCAACTGGCGGATGATGCGAGAGCGCGGGGCGCCAATGGCCAGGCGAAGGGCGATCTCGCGCGCCCGCGCGCTGGCCCGCGCCAGCATCAGGTTGGCCAGGTTGGCGCAAGCGATCAGCAGCACCAGGCCGGCAATGGCCAGCAGGAGCCAGAGCGGATCGGAGTAATCTTCGCGCAGCCCGGAAATCCCGGTTTGGGCGGAGGTGGCCGTGAGCTTCATGCCGAGATAATCCTTGACGCTGACGGGCGGGTAGCCGGGCGGCAATGAGGTTTCAAACACGGCCGCAGACATAGCGTTGACCTGTGCCGCCGCACGTTCGATGGACCCGCCGGGACCGAGACGGCCCATTACGGTCAACCACCAGAAGGTGCCGGCGTCCAGAGCGTTGAACCACATTACCTGTATCGAGCAGAGGGGAAGCGCCACCTGGAAGTTCTGTCCCACGGTCAGGCCAAAGAAACCGGCGGGCGTCACCCCGATGACTTCCACGGGATGTCCATTCAGCGTGAGCTTCCGGCCGATAGCGGAGGATTCTCCCCCAAACTCACTTTGCCAGAACGAGTAGCTGATGACGGCGCCCGGGGTCCCGCACCCGCGATGGTCGTCCGCGGGGGTGAACAGGCGACCCAACGCGGGTTCGACTCCCAGCACCTGGAAGAACTCCCCGCTCACCCACAGCCCGGGAACCATGCGGACCTCCCCGCTAGGAGAGAGGTTGAACGATCCGTCGGCCCAGGCAAATACGCCGGAGAAAGCCTGCTGCTGGTTGCCGATCTGTTCCCAGATGGGATAGGTGACGGAGTCGGCCCGGTTGTGGCTTCCCCGGGCGCGGCTCATGTCGGGAATGCGTACTTGCGCCAATTCCTGGGAGTTGCGAACGGGGAGCGCGCGGAGGCGGACGGCGTCCAGAAGTTGAAAGATGGCGGTATTGGCGCCGATGCCCAGGGCCAGCGAGAGCACCGCAACACTGGTAAACGCGGGGCTCTTCAAGAGGACGCGGAAGCTGTAGCGGAGGTCTCCGAACAGGCTGTCGAGGGTGGAGACACCGCGCGAATCGCGGCTCTCTTCCTTCACCTGGTCGAGGCCGCCGAAGGCCAGCCGGGCACGGCGTGCGGCCTCTTGGGGCGTGGCGCCAAGGGTCATCTGTTTTTGGACCTGGCGATCGAGATGGAAGCGCAGCTCTTCGTCAAGCTCCTGCTCCACGATGTTGCGGCGGAATATGGCGCGGATGCGATATAGCAGATCGGCCCACATGAGCGTCCCCTTTCGCTTCTACAAGGGATGATACGGCTATTTCTGTAGAAGTGCAAGGGGGAGAATGATCCACCTGATCCCGGGGGACGCCTCTACGGCTTGCCGCCGCGCTTCTGCCGCGCCAGTTCGGCGTAAAACTGCTTCTCTTTGAGATCGATGTAGGCCAGGTAGCCCGCGGGATCGAGGAACGGATTCGCGCCGCCCTTCTGCAGCTTCGCATATTTTGCATCCAGATCGTAAAACGCGCCGTGCGCCGCCAGGAAAATGTCGCAGGGCAGCTTGCGCAGCGTGGCGAAGCTGCGTACGTAGTCGTCGGCGATCTGCGGGTAGTCCTTGTTATTCACCAGCACGTAGCCGGGGTTCCACCCCACGCTGCACACGATCACCACGTCGTAGGTCTTGCCAGCTTCGGTCGCCTTCATCGACCACGTGGTGCAACCTTTCGTGTGGCCCGCAGTCAGGTGCGCTGTCAGCGTGGAGCCGCCCAGTTTGACCTCGTCGCCATCATGCAGCACGCGATCGATGGGATGCGGCTTGCCTCCAGGCATCATCTTCTTCAGCGCGGGGACATCCTGCTCCATGGCCATTACGCGGCCGGCGGTCAGTTCCTTGACCATCGCGTCGCCCTCCATGTGATCGCCGTGCGCGTGGCTGCCCAGGATAATCTTGATGTCGGTGAACTTGAATCCCAGCTTCTCGACCCCCGCGCGGATCACCGGCACGGTTTCCTCGAAGTCGGTGTTGACCAGAATGTGGCCCTCCGGCGTGGTGATCAGGTAACTCCCCAGGTTGACCGAGCCCACGAAATAAACGTTGCCGATCACCTTGTGAGGGGGGAACGGCTTGCTCCAGTCGGAACGGGTGTTCTGTTGCGCCGCGAGCGGCAGGGTGGCCAACAGGGCCACCATCGAGCAGCGAACACAGGCGCTGGAGCTTCGCGCAAAGGAAGTGGCGTTCATAGCGCTTCAGCATATCGCAATGTCGGCTCAATCGTCGCGCAGGGCGATCATCGGATCGAGTCGGGCGGCGCGCCGGGCAGGCAGGACGCTTCCCATCGCGGCGGCTGCTGCGAGCGCGACGGCCGCGGCTCCGAGTCGCCAGGGATCGCGAGCCGAGACGCCAAAGAGCAGCGAGGCCGCGGCGTCTGCGGCCGCCAGCGAGCAGGCCAGACCGATCGCTAGACCGAGGACTACCAGCAGCGCAGCTTCCTTGAGCACCAGCCCCACGATCTGATTGCGTGTCGCTCCCAAAGCCACGCGGATGCCGATTTCGTTGCGCCGCCGCACCGCGTGGTACGCCAGGACCCCGTACAAGCCGATGCTGGCGAGCACCGCGGCCAGCGCCCCGAAGAAGCCGGAGAGCGCCGCCAGGAGACGCTCCCGCACCAAACTGTCGGAGATACGCTGCTGGAACACCCCGAACTGCATACCGGTCCCCGGCCGCCACGCTGCGATGCGGCGGCGTACGGCCGCCTCCACCGTCGATAGCGGCGCCCCAGACCGAATGTACATCATGGTTCCCGCGGGTCCCGGCGGGTATTGACTTGCCGGCCCGTAGGCCATGGGCGGCTCTGGCTCCTGCAAGGAGAAGTACCGCGTGTTTCTGATGAGACCCACCACCTGATACTCCGCTTCGGGATAGTGAGGTTCCGGCGCAGTACGAAACGTTTTACCGATGACGTCGACGCCGGGAAAGAATATCTTGGCAAACTGCTGGTTGACGACGGCCACTTTGGGCGACGTCTCGCTGTCGTAGCTGGTGAAGTCGCGCCCCGCCAGGATGGGCGTTTGGACCGTGGTGAAGTATCCGGGCGTGACCCACGTGAACTTCGATTCCGCCTTTACGACGCCGCTGCCGGTTCGGATGCCCAGGCTCCAACTGCCGCCTCCGAGCAGAAAATTAGTAGTCGCCGCTGCGGATTCCACTTGTGGCGTGGAACGCACTTCTTCGAGCAGTTGGCGGAGGAGCGGCGCTTGCCGCGGAATCTCGAAGTTTGCGATGAGTAGGCCTTCGGCCCGAAAGCCCGGGTCTAAGGTGGCGAGGCGGCGAAAGCTGCCCACAAACAGCAGGGCTCCAGTCACCAGCACGAGCGAAACCGACACCTGAACCACCACCAGAAACCGCTGAAAACCAAAACGGGCGCGATCCGTGGTGAGGCCGCGGCCGCCGCGCTTGACGGCTGCCGCAGGTTGAGCCCGCGAGCCGCGCAGCGCGGGCACAAGTCCAAATAGAATACATGTGGCGGAGGCGACGGCCGCGGTGAAAGTGAGGATCCGCCAATCCAACACCAGGTCGAGATGCAAGGGATTGTTCCGGGTGCTGAGGAAGCTCAGGATGCCGCGGCTGAGAGCAGCCGCCACGAACAGGCCGAGCACTGCGCCGGATGCCGCCAACGCCAGGCTTTCCGTAAGCGATTGGCGAATGAGCCGGCCGCGCCCGGCGCCGAGAGCCACCCGCACCGCGAACTCGCGCTCCCGCGCTCCCGACCGCGCCAGCATCAGGTTTGCCAGATTGGCGCACGCGATCAGAAGCACCAGGCCGGTGAGGCCCAACAGAAGCCAGAGTGAGCGATCGTATTCTTCCCGTAAACGGCTCACACCCGTGGCGCCGGGAAGCGCTGTCAGGCGGAAGCCGAGATAGCGCTTCATCGAACCGCGAGAGTAACCGGTGGGCACGGTGGCCTGCATGATGTCCGGACTGATGACTTGAAGCTGCTCGGTAGCGCGGGCGAGGGTCCAGCCGGGATTGAGCCTGCCCATCACGTTCAGCCAGTAGTAGTCCTTGCGCTCGAAGGGCGGTTGGTCGCGCGGGTGGAGAATGCTCAGGGAGCAGAGAGGCAGCGCGAGATCGAATCTCGGCCCGACTTCCGGTCCTGAGAATCCCGCGGGTGTGACGCCGATGATTTCAAGCGGCTGGTCGTCGACCATCACACGCGAGCCAATTGCGGAAAGCTGGCCGGCGAATTCACTTTGCCAAAACGTGTAGCCCAGCACTACAGTGGGCGCCGGGCAGCCTCGCTGATCGTCTTCCTTGCCGAAGAGGCGGCCCGCGGCGGGCGGTATCCCCAGCGTGGAAAAAAATTCTCCGCTCACCCGAAGAACCGGAGCCGGGTGCGATTGCTCCGCAGTACCAATCCGCTCGGCTAAGTACCCGCTGTCCCAAGCGAGCACGCCCGAAAACGCCTGTTGATGCTCACGGATCTGTTCGAATAGCGGATAGCTGAGATTGTCCGGATAGTGCGAAACGCCAAAGCCGCGGCCATTCCCGATCTGGATGCGGGCGAGTCTCTGCGGCTCGGCAACCGGAAGGGTCCGCAGACGTACGGCATCGAGCAGTTGGAAGATGGCCGAGTTGGCGCCCATACCGAGCGCAAGCGTAGCGATGGCCGCAAGCGTGAAGGCCGGCGTCTTCCGCAGGGTTCGAGCGGTGTATAGCAGGTCCTGGAGGGTGAATTCCAACCACAAAGTGCCGCGCGCGTCGCGGCAGTCCTCCTTGATTGGTTCCAGTCCACCGAATTCCTGGCGAGCCTGGCGATACCCTCTCCTTCGCTCAGGCCGCCCCTACTGAGGGCTGCCACGCGCTCCTCGATGTGAAACTGAAGCTCCTTGGCAAGTTGTTGCTCCAATTCTTTGCGGCGCCACAGGCGTTGCCACCAGGTCATTTTGGGCTCCTTTCAGCCATGATTAGTGCGCCATTTCAGAAGTGTGGTTGCGTATTTCTGCGAGCCTCGACCGTCAGGGAGCGGTCCGGCCGGAATACGCTGCCCAACTGATCAAACGAGGGCCCAGTGACTGTATACCTTTCACTTCTACCTATTTGTACCCGATAATGAGTAGAAGCGCAAGGTATGGTTCTTTTTCACGGGATTCTCGTCGAACTCGCATATCGGCGCCGCCGCGCTAGAATAGATTCAGATAACGGTCTCTCGAATCTATGGAAACGCTGGCTCAGCAGTTGACCCGCCAGACGCGCGAATCGGAACTGTATCGGCCGCTCGACCGAAACCGCGTGGAATGCTTCGCGTGCGGGCACCGCTGTCCCATCGCCCCGGGATTCGCGGGCGTTTGCAGGGTCCGCTACAATCGGGACGGCAAGCTCTACGCACCCTATGGGTACGTGAATTCGGCCTATTCCGACCCCATCGAGAAGAAGCCATTCTTCCACGCTTTGCCGGGGAGCCGCGCCCTGAGCTTCGGAATGCTGGGCTGCGATCTGCACTGCGGATACTGCCAGAACTGGGTCAGTTCCCAAGCCCTTCGCGATTTCCGCTCCAGCCTGGACTTCCAGCCCCTCGATCCCCGAGACCTGGTGAAACTGGCGCTGCGCCAGCGCGCCACTTGCCTGGTGAGCACGTACAACGAGCCACTGATCACCGCAGAGTGGGCGGTAGCCGTTTTCAAGGAGGCTAAGGCGGCCTCGCTGGCGACCGGATTTGTATCCAACGGGAACGCCACTCCGGAGGTGCTGGAATACATCCGGCCGTGGGTCGACCTGTATAAGGTTGACCTCAAGAGCTTCAGCGACCGGCGGTACCACGAACTGGGCGGGCGGATCGGCCCGGTCCTGGACTCCATTCGCCGGATTCACCAGATGGGCTTCTGGCTGGAGATCGTGACCCTGATAGTTCCGGAGTTTAACGACTCCGACACGGAACTGCGCGAAATCGCCGAATTTCTGGCGGGCATCTCGGTGGATATTCCGTGGCACGTCACGGCATTCCACAAGGACTATAAGATGACGGGACCGGAGAACACTCCCGCGGCCACGCTGCTGCGCGCCGCCCGGATTGGGCAGGCAGCGGGCCTGCGGTATGTCTATGCGGGGAACCTTCCGGGGGAGACGGGAGGGCTCGAGAATACCCGGTGCCCGTCTTGCCAGAGTACCGTCATCGAAAGGCGGGGCTTCCGCGTGTTGCGGAATCGCCTGGCACAGGGAGGCAAGTGCCCCGCTTGCGGGACGACGATTCCGGGGGTCTGGAGTGGCCCGCCCCGCCAGAGCGCGGAGAACGCGGATCTGGTTCATATTCGCTGCGGCTGAATCGCCATGGGCGCCATTCACATCTCGCCGTTCGCCGGCTCCTGGTATCCCGAGCACCGCTCGGAACTGGAAAGGCTGCTGGCGGAGCGCTTCGGGCAATCACGCCAGCGAACCGGACCATTTCTGCGGCCCGGCGGCCTGGCTTTCGTAATGCCGCATGCGGGTCCTGCCTATTCCGGCACGGTGGCCAGCGCGGTGTACCGCGCGGTAGAGCACCAAAAGCCGGAACAGATTGTGCTGCTGGCGTTTCCCCACCGGGGATTTCTCAAGGGCGTCGTGACGCCCGACGTGGAGGCCATCTCGACTCCGCTGGGAGAAGTTGCCATCGACCGGGCGTTCGCGCGCGAGTTCCGAACGGTACCGGAAGCGCGGGTGTGCGATCACTCCTTCGAAATTCAGTTGCCCTATCTGCAAATGACCGTGCCCGGCGCGCGTGTGACGCCGCTTTACGTGGGCGAGATGACCGCCGGGGAGCGCGGAGCGGCGGCCGATGTGCTGGCGGCGGCATGGCGGCCCGGCGTGGTATTTCTGGCGTCCTCGGACTTCACCCACTACGGTCCCCGTTTCGAGCACGTGCCGTTTGCTGCCGATCGGAATACCGCGGAGCGTTTGCGCGAGCTGGATTTTGAGTACATCGAGGCGGCCGGCAGCCTGGACTCCTCCCGGTTTCTGGACACGCTACGCCAGCATAAAGCGACGGTCTGCGGCGCATCCCCGATCGCTCTGCTGCTGGATACTCTCGAACGCCTCGGCGGTGAGGAGATTTACCAATCCACGCTGGACTACCAGACATCCGGCGACCTCACCGGCGATTGGGAGGATTCGGTGAGCTACGCGGCCCTGGGTTACTATCGCCGCCAGGCATTTGAACTGGACGAGACGGACCGGGAAGCACTTCTGGATAGCGCCGCTGAAACCCTGCGGCGATTGCGGGAAGAAGGCAGCCTGGAAGCTATTCCGGCGCGCGGCGGGTCCGTGGCGTTGACTGCCCGGTGCGGGGCGTTCGTCAGCCTGCATCAGGGCGAAGAACTGCTGGGCTGTATCGGCAACCTGCTGGGCCGGGGTCCGCTGGTCGAAGAGGTGGCGCAGCTTGCGCTCGCGGCGGCGCTGGACGACCCGCGCTTCCGCCAGGCGGCATCCGTTCAAGGACCCATCGATATAGAGATTTCCGTGCTCACGCCATTCCGGTGGATTCGCGGCGCGGAGGAGTTTTCCGTGGGTAAGCATGGCGCCTTGTTGAAGCTCGGCAAGCATGCGGGGCTCCTTCTGCCGCAGGTGGCGGAAGGCCGCGACTGGACGGCCGAGGACTTCCTGCGCGCCGTGGCCAGGAAGAGCAATCTGGGTCCGAGCGCGTGGCGCGATCCGCGGGCGCGGTTGTCGGTGTTCGAGGCGCAGATATTTGCCAGAAAGAATATTCCGCCCAAAATGCACACGGTGCCAAGTCCGTCGCCATCAAAAGCGAAATCCTAATGAGCGCCCCTGGCTGCCTTCCAAGGCTCGGAGGTGCCGTTACTTCGCTCTCGATGCTGGTTTACGGAAACAGGCCGGCGGCGGCCTTCATGGGGAGAAAAAGACGACCAGCGATCGAGGGAAACGCCACAAACCCGAAATGCCGGTAGAACTCCGCGGCACCCGCATCGATTGCGTCTACAACCACCACTGCAGCGGCGACCACTGCTGATTGCACCAGCGCGCGGTGCAGGGCATCCATGAGAAGAAATTCGCCGATGCCTTGTCCTTGGTGACGCCGGTCTACGGCAAGCCGGCCGAGCAGCGTAGCCGGAATCAGGGGATAGCGCGGGAGTCTCTTCGCCACCTCAACAGGCAACTCGCCGATATCCACGCCATAGCTCGACAGTGTGTAATAACCAAGGATCGAAGGGTCGCCGCGCCTCGGCGCCAAGACGAAAGGTATGGCACAGGCACGGCGGAGATCCTGCCCTGCCTGTTCCTTCAGGTAGCGGTCGAGGGAGGCATTGCCGCACAAGAAGTCCGCTCGGTTGTGGTGGTTGCCAAGAGGTTCAATCACCCATTCCGATGGATGTCGCAGGGCTGGCATTTAGATGCCAGTGATGCTCCTGTACCGCCTGGCGGCTTGCCGGAGTCTCTTGTTGGGTGGATTCGGTCTTAGCAGCGCCGCCACGAAGACCTGGCGATCGCGGCCGCTCAGCGTGAGGACCTCATGCTCTCGGACGGTACGGGCCGCGACTTCCTGGGCACTGCTCACAACGAAATCCGTCAGTGAGCGGCCGGTGAGATCCGCCGCATGCTGGAACAGGGCCTTCTGCTCGTCCGTGAGCCGGGCTTCAAGCCTTGCCGTCTTGGCGGCGATCTGTGTAGTTTCGTTTATCATGCCTGGTGGGCCCTTTTATACTGTACGGCACAAGGCCGTACAAGTCAAGAAAGGTTCCGGAAGTCCGCTCTCAGACAGTCCCGGCGTCCCGCATAAGTTGTTTGATGGCGGCGCCACGCGCGGCCTGCCACGGAGTCAGACCCTGGTTCCCCCTGGAGTGCACATCGGCCCCTCGTGACAGGAGGAGGGCAACCAGCTCCGGCTTGCCGCAATTGACAGCGCGCCGCAGGGGGGTGTCCCCCGCGATATCCCGCGCCTCGAGGTCCGCCCCGCAATCCAGCAGGGCTTCGGCTACCCGGGCGTTCCCCCGCCGAGCGGCCATGTGCAGGGCGGTGCAGCGTTTCACATCTGCCCGGGCGTTCACGTCCGCTCCGCCGTGTACCAGCGCACGAACGACAGCTCCGCCATTCTCATCACTATAGGCATTGCCCACGGAATAGAGCGGTGTGTGTCCGAATCCGGCCCTGGCATTCGGGTCTGCGCCGAGGCGCAGAAGCAACTCCACGATCGTGAGACTTCCCGCGCCGGCCGCGTCATGCAGCAAGGTACGGCCATAGGTATAGGTTTCGCGCGCGATTCCGGGATCGGCGGACAGCTTGGTGCGGACATAGTCCAGCAGGATGCTGTTGCCACTCCCGCCCATGATGGCAAGCAGGCTCAGAAATGCCGCGCGATCATCCTGGAAACAGCTCTGCAAGATAGGGCTCTCTGCCAGCGTCACGGCACGATGGACGTCGCCCTTCCGGACGGCCGCTACCGCGGCCTCAATGGTACGCATGCCATCCCACCGCCGCGCGACTTCTTCGATGATGCGGGTTGCCGAGTCCTTTCCGGAAACCACGGCGGAATGCCCCGCGGCTAGCGGCTCCCTGCTGAGTTCGAGCGAAAGAGCGGATTCGTCGGCCGTCCCTTTGGGGTGGTTCACCAGATAGGCCGATGCCTGTTCGAAGAAGCGATACAAGGAGCTTCGCGCAGGCTCCGGGATTTTGAGATCGTCCAGAGCCTGGTGCATGTCCTTCAGCCAGGCATCTCTGTGCTCTCGCCCGATTTTGAAGCGCAGGTGCGCTTCCCGCAGGCTCAACGACCAACGACGCCTGGAGTATTCCTGGGGGCCGCCGGCAAGCTGGGTGAGGAAGGCCCCAAGCACTTCCATGGGGCACTTGAGCGTCCGTGGATACAGAGGACGCAGGATAGGATCGTGTTCCACCTGGGAATAAAATGCCGCCGAGAGCTTGCGGCCAGCGCCCATTCCTCCCATAGCCTGATACAGGTCAGAGCCGGGCTGGGCTGTTGTGGAAGGAGAGGCAGGCTCCCGATCCTTATTTCGATCCGCCATTACCCGATTTTATGCTGTTAGGCGAGTCTGGAGGCGATTACCATCCCTGACAGGTGCGACGGCCGGTTTCCGGCTGTTTTCGACTTGCCAGCTACGGCGTTACCTTCACGCTGAACTTATCGGTGTCCGTGAGTCCGTCCGCGCCGGATGCTACCAACGTGAATTTCATGGATGCGGGAGGGTAGAAGCGAACACAGTTCTTGGCGATGGGCGCCAGGCCCCAGCCGATGGGGTCCAGGCGAACGGCTTTGGCGTGGGCCACCCCGTAGCACACGGTGACCGCGTCGCCCTTCTGAATCTCCTTGTGGCTCACCGCCATAAACACGATCGACGGCGGCGCGGGCTTCACACGCACCTGGAAGGATGCCGAGGCCTGGCTGCCGTCGAAGCCATCGGCGATCAGTTTGTAGGTGGTGTCCTGGCGCGGCTCCGCCCAGAAGCAGCGGGTCGCCGTGGGCCAGAGGGTTTCGATGGGTGGTTCCATACGCACGGTTTTGGCGTTCTCCACTCCATAGCAGATGGTATTGCGGTCGGCGTCGGTCATTTCGCCGGATATGGCATAGAACTGCGTGATCCGGACGGCGGTGCCGGAATCGTTTTGATCCGCGAGGCTGCCGCGGCTGTGCCGGGCTTCCAGAGTGTGCGCCATGCGGAGATCTCCGTTGTGGCGCTCGATCCATACCCATCCGAGACGCACAGTCCCGATCCCGAGCACGATCCAGATCGCTATGCCGATCCGCTTCATATAGTACGGGCCTTCCGGCCTGCCTCTATTCAGTATTTGACACCGGAAACTCCGGATTGGATCCCCCATTGACACTTTCCATCCTGTTGCTGTAAAAATAGAGTACAGGCGAAGAAATAGCGAAAATCATGAAAGCCGCAATCCTCCAAAAACAGTTCGAATCGGTCCTAGGAGGCCACCTGGACTGGCAATCCCAACCGGTCCCGGAACGGGTTCGGACCGGCGTTTCCGAAGTCGATACCGCCACTGGCGGCCTCCCCCGCGGCTGCTTGACCGAAATCTTCGGTCCAGCCTCTTCCGGCCGCACCAGCCTGCTGGTTTCCATCCTCACCGAGGCCACCGCGCGCGACGAGGTTTGTGCCCTGGTAGATGCCGAGGATTCCTTTGACCCCGCTTCCGCCGCGGCAGCGGGAGTGCGCCTGGAACGCCTGCTTTGGGTTCGCTCCGCACACAACGCCGAGCACGCACTCAAAGCCGCCGACCTGCTGATTCAGGGCGGCGGCTTCGGACTGGTGGCCATGGACCTGGGCGACACTCCCCCCGAAACCGCGCGCCGTATCTCCCTGACCTCGTGGTTCCGCCTGCGTCGCGCGGTGGAGCACACTCCTACCGTGCTGGTGACGGTCGCCCGTCAATCGAACGCCAAAACCTGCGCGTCGCTGATCCTGGAATGCAAGCGCGAGCGGACCGCATGGTCCGGAACGCCGGCGCCCGGCTCTTCCTCCCCTGACTCCGGGTCCCCGGCCCCTGGCCCCCGGCCCCCGGCCCACGGTTACCTGCTGCGCCGCATCGGAGTGCGGGTGACGTCCAGAAACCGGAGCAAGGTATGTTCGCCTGTCTTCACGGCAGTGGCAATCTGACGGCACTGGCCTTCGAATTCTCGCCCATGGTGGAGCGGACCGCTCCCGGCACCGTGACGCTGGACGCCTCGGGGCTGGACCGCCTGTTCGGCCTTCCCCAGGACGTGGCAGCAGCCATCGCCCGCCGGGCCTCCGAAGTCCAGGTGAAGGCCGGCATCGCGCTGGCCGCCAACCCCGATGCCGCCATCTGCGCCGCGCGCGGGTTCCCGGGCATCAGCGTCATCCCTTATGGCGACGAAGCCAAGTTCCTCGGCAGTTTGCCGCTGTCTCTGCTCGCGCCTTCCATGGAACTGCAGGAAACCCTGGAGCGCTGGGGCATTCGCTATTTCCAGGACTTGGCCGCCCTGCCCCCGCTGGGCATCGCCGAACGGCTCGGTCGCGAGGGATTGCAGCTTCGCGAACTGGCGCGCGGCGAAGCGGAGCGCAAACTCGTGCCGCTCGAAGATCCGCTCCGTTTCGAAGATGAAGTGGAACTGGAGTATCCGGTGGATCTTCTGGAGCCTCTCGCGTTTCTGCTATCGCGCTTGCTGAACGGTCTCGCGACGTGCCTGGCAACCCGCGCCCTGGCCACCGACGAGCTGCGGCTGCGCCTCAAGCTCGAAAACCGCGCCACGCATGAGCGCACCTTGCGGCTTCCCGTGCCGTCGCTCGACACCAAAGCATTTCTGAAGCTTTGGCAACTGGACTTGTCGGCGAACCCCCCGGCCTCACCCGTGGTGCATGTCTGGATGGGCGCAAACCCGGTGAAGCCGCAAGCCGCGCAGAGCGGCCTGTTCGTCCCGGTTACGCCCGAGCCGGTGAAACTGGAACTCACCCTGGCGCGCATCAAAGCGATTGTTGGGGCTGCGCGCGTCGGCTGTCCCGAGTTACTCGACACCCACCGCCCCGGCGCGTTCCGCATGGCTATTTTGGGGACGGGCAATGCGACGCCCAAATCCGCGGCCTGTTCCCGAACCAGGCTGGCACTGCGGATTTTTCGTCCCCCTCGCGCCGCACGCGTGGCGTTGACCTCCGGCAAGCCGGGATTCATTACGGCCGATGGCATTCGCGGGAAGGTAGTGGATCTCGCGGGCCCTTGGAGAACATCGGGCGACTGGTGGACTACCGACCCCTGGTCGAGCGACGAATGGGACATCGCGCTTTCCGACGGCGCACTCTACCGTCTCTGCTCGAACCCCCGCGGCTGGTTCGTGGAGGGAAGTTATGATTGAGGCGGCCACTATCAGGACAGATCCAGCGCCAGTTTGATGGCCTGTTCAATCTTCTCCAGAGCCTCCTGGCCCAGCGCGCCCAGCGGTGGGTAGACAGCTTTGGCCTTCTCGATCGTTGTCACCTGGTCGCACTTGACCCACGAATCGCGATCCAGGCCGCCTTCGCCTGCTCGAAGATTCGGCCGCAAGCGGAAGGCTTTGTGCTGCGCGGTGGAGAGCGGCACAACGCAAACATCCAGGGAATGGCGGTTCAGTGCGTTGGAGGAGATGACCAGCGCCGGGCGCTCCTTATCGAGAGCAAACAGGCAGATTTCGCCCCGTTTGGGAAACCATCCGGCGGGAGCGACCGCTCTTTTCACAGGTATTACTCGCGCGCCCAGGACGCTCGGGATGCCGACTCAAAGGCGCGGCGCTCCGCACGATCCGCGCGGTTGGCGGCAAAGAAACCGGCAATTTCCCGCTCCAGGGCCGCGCGCTTTTCCAGATCCAAGGCAAAACGCAGCAGACGATTCACCCGCTCGCTCTCCGACAAGTCTCCTCGCGTGCGCTTCACTTCAGCGAGAATTTCCTTATCCAGAGAAAAGGTTCTCGTGGCCTTGATCGCTGTTCGCATCGCTATTAGTGTTTCTACTACTGAAGATTGTAGCAAAGCTGTAAGCACATCCGGCCCTGCAAAAACAAAATGCGGAGAAAACGCGAATAACGGGGGAAGAAGGTTTAACCCCCGAGACGGCAGAGTCGCGAAGAGAAAAGACCGGAGTCAAATCAAAACCGGATGGCCCCGGCCCGCTGTTGCTCCTTGGTATTATTGGCCCGCAATCCTGAAGTTCACATTCACGGTGGTGGCCACTTCCACCGGGTCGCCGTTCAGCAGGGTCGGCTGGTACACCCATCGCCGGACCGCTTCGATCGCCGCGGGCGCCAGGATCGGCTGACCGCTGTCCTTGCCAAACTGGAAGGCGCGTTTGGACAGATGTTCGGCCACGAGGTCGACTTGCCGCACGGTGCCGTCCTTGGCGATCACCACGCTGAGCTGCACCACCCCGTCGATTCCGGCCTCGCGCGCCAACGGAGGATATACCGGCGGCGGCTGGCGCACCAGTTTGGCCTGTTGCACGCTTCCATCGATGATGAGCCGCGGCGGTGCGGCCGCATCGTAATGCCGACCCGGAGGAGCTGGTGGGGGTGGCGGAGGTGGCGGGGCGACTTGGTCAAAGCCTGCGGGCGGAGGCGGCGGCGGTGGAGGAGGCGGGGGCGGGCTCGGCAGTTCCGGGATCGGTCCATCCACGTCCAGGGGCTGCGCCGCCCGCTGGGGTTTCTGTGCGCGACTGCTTTGGGCGTCCCGCGCCTTGGAGAACCACATGTCGGCCTTAGCGAAGAGGTCGGCGGATTGCGCCGGGCTGTCGACGATACCCGCCTCAATGCGGTACAGAAGGTTCATGTAGGCCATGGCATCGAAATAGTCGGGGTCGAGTTCGAGCGCGACCTGCAGCATGCGGAAGCCCTCTTCGATCTGGCCCATGTGCCCGGTACGAACTTTCAGGCGCAGATCTGCATCGGGGATGATTCCGCTGAGGTCCTGCGGTTTCATGCCGGCAGCCGCCCGCGCGCTGGCATAGTCGGGATAGGTCATCACCCAGTCGAGGAAGGCCGCGGAATAGTAGGCGCTCTTGTCTGTGGCGTCGGCCTGGATGGCCTTCAACGCCCACTCGTGCGCTTCGGCGAACTGGCGGGTGATGGTGGATAGAGACAGCATGGCCTGGATGGCCTGCCGATTGCCGGGGTCGCGCGTCAGGACGTCGAGATATTGCTGCCGGGCGCGAGCGGCGATCGGGGCGCCGGCATCGGTCCCCGGGATGTATTCCTGCAGCAAGGTGTTTGCCAGGAGCAGCTTGGCTTTCAGATTGTCGGGCTCGATTTTGACAGCGTTTTCGAACTGCTCGGCCGCGGCCTTGAAATCGCCGCGATTGTAAGCGGCCTCGGCCTGTTTCATGACACCGTGGGCCGCTCCCTGGGCGCGAGCGGTGAGCGCAAGGGTGGAAGCGACGACGGCCGAGAGCGCCAGCGCCGAAAGTCCGGTCACCAGCATCAGGCGCGCGCGCCTCAGGTTTCGGGCGGGCCGCTCGACCAGGCGCCGGATGCGCTCTTCGAGGATATCGCCATCGAATACGCCCAGCGTATAGCCGGGCTGAGGCAGCGCGGTCATCCCGGCGGCGATGCTCATCATGGACCGGGCGTAGACGCCGGCATCGATCAGGCGATGGGTGACCAGCTCATCGCACGCCATTTCGCGGGTGCGCTCGATGCCGCGCCGGATCAGCCAGGCTGCCGGGTGAAAACTGACCGGCAGGTGGAGAAGCTCATAGAGAAGGTTGCAGGCGAAGTCGCGCCGGGCGATGTGCGCCATCTCGTGACCGATGGCGGTAGTAAGCACGTCCTCGGACGGCTCGGCGAGCAGGGACTCCGGCAAGATGATAGTGCCGCCGGCGGTGATCGGACCGGAAACCTGCGCGGAGAAGAGAAGTTCCACGCCGCTCAGGCCAAAGGTATCCTGGCAGCGGCTCCGCACGCGTTCGAGCCTTTCCGGAATTGTGATGGCGAGCGCACGGCGGAGGATCTGGACTGTGCGTATGGATGCCCATCCGAGCCGGGCGAGGCGGAAGAGGACAAATAGGAACCAGGCGCCCAACAGGGCGGCCACCGTAGTTTCAGCGAAGGCGATGGTTCTGGAAGCCGGCGCGCCCGAAGGCGCGTGTGTCGCCTGTGCAGGCAGCGCCCCCGCCGACTTCGCGCTGGAGATGTCAGGCGGCGGCAACGAGACCGCGAATTGCGTGGTAGCCCTCGGTGCACCGGCGCGGACGCTGGCCACGGGCAGCAAGAGCGCCGCGGCAAGAGCTGCCACCCAGACGGAATGCCTGTAGATGGCTGGGCCGTTGCGCATCAACCGGCAGGCCAGCGCGGCCACGGCGGCAGCCAGGGGAATCTGCCAGAGGGAATTGAGTAAGAAAGTAAGCTGAAAGCGGCTAATCGTTTCCATGTTCTTCCTCCCGCGGGCGCTCCAGCAGCTTTTGAATCTGCGCGAGTTTTTCCGGGGTCAAGTGTCGGGTTTCCACCAGGTTCAGCACGAGGCTATCGGCGGAACCTCCAAAAAAACGGTCGAGCATGTCGCCGACCGCCTGCGTAACGGCTTTCTGGCGGCTGAGCACGGGACGGTACACAAAGGCACGGTCCTTCAGCCGTCGTTTGACCTTGCCCTTGCGGTCAAGGACGTTCAGCATGGTCTGCACCGTGGTGTAGGCCAGCTCGCGGCCTTTGATATGGGCCTGGACCGTCTGCACGTTGGCGGGTCCGGTTTCCCACAGAACGCTCATGATCTCCAGTTCCAAAGGCGTGAGCGGCTGCTCGGGACTTTTGCGTCTGGGCAACTTCTCCTCCTAAACAATTAGGAGCATACGCCCGAAAAACGGGGTTTGTCAACTAAAACTTTAGGACACCAGAACCTGGCATGCGTATCGATCGCTCCATGTACAACTCGGTGGGCACTCCGCCTCCCACCAGTGCGGCGGTTGGGTCTTTCGACTCACGAACGCTACGCGCAGTTCACCGCCAAACTCGGTTTCCCGCCAGGCAGCTATCCGCCCTGCGCGTCGTGGGTGCCGACCCCGGCCAGTTCCTCTATTTTCGTGCCGTGACAGTCGATCCGCTGCGGCACGGCTGCGCGCATGTTCACCTGATCCTCGGTGGCGCGATGCTCCGCCTCGACGGCCGCCGTCCGGACCGTGGGTTGCGCGGCCTCGTCCATGATCGCGCGCAACGCCTCTTCCAGGGGCGCCGTCAGCGATTCCAGTTCCGGCCGGTGCAGGATCCGGCAGAATTCGCGAGGGGAAATGGTCTCCAGGTTCACGGCATTGCCGTGAGCGCAGGCCGCGATGCGGCAGGGCAAGAAGGCGGCAAACCTGGTATCCGAGGCCAGCAGCGGGGCGTACAGGTCGGACAGGCACAGGGTAAACGTAAATGCCTCGGCGGCCATGCGAGAGGCGGAGAGAACGCTGCCGCCATGCAGCGCGGCCGCGCGCCGCAACCCGATTTCGATCTGATCCAAACGATGGATGGAACGTGTCTGCAGCATATGTTGAACCTCCAAAGCTCAGTAGGCTTGGCCGGTTAACGCCGGCTGACAGGCGACAGAAGACGATCGTCTGTCCCACAATGCAGGGACTCGGCAACGCCGTGGGCGATGTCCATGGTTCCGGCACTACCGCCCATATCGTAAGTCCTCACCTTGCCGCGCTCGATGAGTTGAGCCACGGCGCTCTCGATGTTGCGCGCGATCTGGACCTCGCCCAGCCATTCCACCATCATCTTGGCGGCCAGGATACCGGCCAGCGGGTTGACCTTGTTCAGGCCCGCGTACTTCGGCGCAGAGCCGTGGGTGGGTTCAAAAACGGCGTAGGTATCGCCGATGTTGCCGCTGTAGGCGAAGCCCATGCCGCCCACCAGTTGCGCGGCCAGGTCCGACAGAATATCGCCAAACAGGTTGGTGGTGACGATGACATCGTAGTTCTGCGGGTTCTTCACCAGCCACATGCCCATGGCGTCGACATTGGCCGTGTCGAACTGGATCTGCGGGTAGCGCGCCGCCACCTCCTGGGCGGCCTCCAGGAAAACGCCGCAGGTGGCCCGCAGCACGTTGGCCTTGTGGACCGCCGTCACTCTGCGCCGCCGGTGCTTCACGGCGTACTGGAAGGCCGCCTCCACAATCCGGCGGGAGGCCTTGCGGGTCACACTGCGGATGGAAATGGCGGCGTCGGCGGGGAGCCGTTCGATGGCCGGCTCGGCGTAGAAGCTCTCGGGGACCTTGGGGAACTCCACCCCGATGTACATGCCCTCGGTATTCTCCCGGAAGACCACCAGGTCAATGTCTTCGCGGTAGTTCAGGGGGTTGCCCCGCCATGCCCGGCAGGGACGCAGGCATACGTAGAGGTCGAGCAACTGCCGCATGCGAACGATGGGGCTGCGATAGGTCAGTCCTCTGTACTGCAACTCGGGCGCGAGCTCGCGTTTGGCGTCTGCAACGGGTTTCGAAGTGATGGCGCCGAAGAAGGCGCAGTGGGTGGTCCGCAGAAGCTCCAGGGTGCGGGGAGGCAAGGGATCGCCCTCCTTGCACCAGAACTCCCATCCAATATCGCCGGCGAGGTATTCGGCCTCGAACCCGGCGGCATCCAGAACCAAGCGGGCGGCATCCGACACTTCCTGGCCGATGCCGTCACCGGGGAGCCAGGCGATTCGGTATTTGCTCATGAGATCTCCATGGGTCGGGGCCCGACAGACGACGAAAAACGATCGTCTGTCCCACTGGGACGATCGTCTGTCCCACTGTCCCGCTACGCGGCATATTTGCGTTTCAGGTAGGGGATGAGGCCGCCAGCTTCCAGCAAGGCGACGGCCCGCGGATCGAGCGCAGCGGCTCGGATGACGCGGTTCCCGGTCAGGTTGCGGATCTCGCCACCGGTGAGATCGATTTCCAACTCGTCCCCCGCGGAGCACGCCAGGCTGGCGCCGGGCGACACCACGGCGGGTAGCCCCAGATTTACGGCATTGCGGTAGAAGATACGGGCAAACGAGCTGGCGATCACCGCGCCGGCGCCGGCAAACTTCAGCGCCGCAGCGGCCTGTTCGCGACTCGAGCCGCAGCCGAAGTTCTTCGCCGCCACCAGGAACTCACCGGGACGGAGATTCGCCCGAATATCCGGATATGCCAGCTCAAAGAGGTGCTCGGCGGTCTTCTCCCGGTCCGTGATGTTCAAATAACGGCCGGGATAGATGAGATCGGTATCGATGTTGTCGCCCAGGACGGCGGCCACGCGGCCGCGCAGTATTAAACTTCCATCAGGCATGGTTCACTCTCCTCGACGATGGTTCCGGGATCCGCGATCTTACCTGCGATGGCCGACGCGGCCACCACGGCCGGGCTGGCAAGATACACCAGCGAGTCCTTGCTGCCCATGCGGCCCAGGAAGTTGCGATTGGTGGATGAAACACAGATCTCACCGGCGGCCAGGATCCCCTGGTGGACGCCGACACAAGGGCCGCACCCCGGCGGGTTGATCATGGCCCCGGCGGCGACCAGCGTCTCCAGGTAGCCGAGCCGCATGGCATCGCGGTAGATCTGCTGGGATGCCGGAATGACCACCAGCCTGGTGCGCGGGTGGACGCTGCGCCCGGCGACGATCCGCGCGGCGATCTCCAGGTCTTCGAGGCGCCCGTTGGTGCAGGAGCCCAACACCGCCTGATCCACCAGCACCTCGCCCAAGGCCGAGAGAGGCTTGACGTGGTCCACCGAATGCGGACAGGCCACCTGTGGCTCCCACAGGTCCTCGCCGGCGTCGATGCGAATGACGCGCTCGTATGCTGCGCCGGCATCGGCCGCGATCATCTCCAGCTTTTCCGGCGTCCGAGGGCGCAGATAGTCCAGCAGGACTTCGTCCACGGGGGTGAACGCAACCTTGGCGCCCATCTCCATGGCGAGGTTCGTCAGCACCATGCGCGAAGCCACGGTCATGCGCCGGATGGCCGGCCCGTCGAACTCCACGGCGCGATAGTCGGCGCCATCGGCCCCCAGCATTCCGATGATGTACAGGATCAGGTCCTTGGCGCAGACCCAGGGACGGAATTCGCCTTCCACTTCAATCCGCAGCGTGGAGGGAACCTTGAACCACAGCTTGCCCTCCGCCCAGACTCCGGCCATTTCGGTGGCTCCGATGCCGGTGGCGAAGGCCCCGAAAGCGCCGTGGGTGGTGGTGTGGGAGTCCGTGCCCACCAGGACCATGCCGGGGCGGACATGGCCATTTTCCGGCAGCACCTGGTGGCAAATGCCGCCGCGCCCGACGTCGTAGAAATGCGGGATCGCTTGCGCGGCCACGAACTCGCGGACGGCCTTGTGGGTGGTGGCGGTCTTCTCCGATTCGGCGGGTACGCGGTGATCGAAGATGATGACGATCTTCGACGGGTCCCAGACGCGGGCCACCCCGATTTCGAGAAAGCTCTTGCGGACGAGGTCGGCGTTCTCGTGGCTCATAGCGAGGTCCACGCGCGCGACGACGATCTGGTCCGGAGAGACGCGCTCGCGTCCGGAGGCGCGGGCGAGTATCTTTTCAGCTAACGTCATGCTCATGATCGTTTCCTTCCGGACTCAGCGCACGGCGCCGGCCAACGCCGGCAGGTACTCTTGCTCCAGCGCGCGGTACTCCGGCAAGCCCACGAATTCGGTGTACGCCTTAAAACTGCTGACCCAATGGGTTTCACCGGCCAGAATGCCGGTGGGGGAGCCATGGAGCGCCTCGAAGAAATCCTGGAGGGCTTTGTGCATCACCATGATGGAAGCGACTGGAATGCTTACCCGCGCCACACCCATACGGGCCAGCTCGGGGATGGGAATCAGCTCGGTCTTGACGCCAGTCACCGCGTCCATCAGGTTGACCGAGAGCAGTCCGTGAATCTCACGGGCGGCATACTCGATGTCGGCGCGGGTGCGGATACCATCGAGGAAGACCATGTCGGCGCCGGCATCCAGGTAGAGGTTGGCCCGAAAGATGGCTTCGTGCAATCCATGGACGGCGTAGGAATCGGTGCGTGCGTTGATGACGATATCGGCGCCCAGGCGGCGGCGCACGTCGATCATGGCGCGCACCTTCCCCACCATTTCCTCGGCGGGGATCACCTGCTTGCCTTCCATGTGGCCGCAGCGCTTGGGAAACACCTGATCTTCGATGTTGACCCCGGCCACGCCCATCTCGATGAGGCGCTCGGTGATGGACGCGGCATTGATGGCATTGCCGCCGCCGGTATCGATGTCGGCCATCACCGGGATCCGGACCGCACGGGCGATGTGGCCGGTGATGTCGAGGATATCCTTCATATCCACCAGTCCGACGTCGGGCTTGCCGAGCAGGCTCCCGGCAAGGCCGAAACCGCTGATCTGTAGGGCTTCAAACCCGACGCTTTCGACGATCCTGGCACTCAGCGTGTCATGACATCCCGGCACTACCAGGGCCTTGCGGCGCTGCAGCGCCGACCGCAGAACGGACGCTCGATCATTCATGGAATGGCTTCTCCTTGGCTACCACTCCACCTATAACAGATTTCAGATGCCGGTGTCTGGTATGGGCGGGCGGACGTCGCCGCCGGTAGGGGGGCCGGCTAGGGGGGCCGCCCGTTCATGAGCGCCAACTTAAAGCGCCACAGTTTCAAGGGCAGTTGGCAGGAGCCGTGGAAGCCGTCGTTTCGGAGCTGAGAATGCCTATGACGGATATCCTCTGGTTGGGTTAATATATTGAGCCTCCATAGCTGTTATTTTAGGAAAGAGCCATCTGTTCGAGCCCCCGTCTGAGTTCCGGGAGTGGATGAATCTAAGTCGTACGAGACCTGTTATAACCTGCTATACTGAGGCTGGCATCTCCCACCAAGAGCCGTGCGGCAAGCTGTTTTCCGGCCCGCTGAACCGTCCGTTCCTGATGTCTTTTGCCAGAATGGACGACATCCGCGCATATCTCTTCGGCGCCCGCAGCGAGAAAAGAGTTTGAGCGGAAGAGAAAGGTTAGGCCGTTGCTGCCCCATGAGAGCGCTCCGGCCCGATAAAAGGAGCTATTTTGTGAACAACATTCTTGTTGGGAATCTCAGTCCAAACGTTACCGAACAGGACCTTCGATCCCTCTTTGAAACGCAGGGCGCCGTTCAGCGGTCCAAGATGATGACGGATCGTTGGACCGGCCTGTCCAGAGGCTTCGGATTCGTTCAGATGAAGAGCGATGCCGAAGCCGAAAAGGCAATCGGCGTGCTCAATGGCACGGACCTCAACGGCAAAGCCTTGAAGGTGAACCAAGCCCGTCCGCAACTGCATCGCAGGAGTGGAAAGCAGGGATAAGAAACTCGCGAACGTGTACGGGGCAGTTGCAGGGATGGATCCAAGTCCAGATTGTTCGATCGCGACATCGACAGCAGTATTATCGTCGCCGCAAGGAATACCTGCTCATTCTTGTAGCTTCGTCAGACCGGCGGTTTGCCGCCATGCTGTCTTTTAAGACAGCCCTTGCCCGATACTGAGCTTCCTCGAATGAAAGGGCGACACCGTGATCGCCGTGATCGGTAGACCAGCGGAAGTCGTTATGGTGATCCTTTTCGGAGACGTTATACTGTGCCTGGTTCCCCGCGACGTCGATAAACGTGAATGACTGGCTCATTTCGCTGGCTCACTTCCCGCTGGCACTCGAATACGTCTTGAGGATCTTCGGTCTGCTGCCACTCGGCGAGGCTTTCCGGTAAGGTTTGCCTGCCGCTGTACCAACAATCGAGGCCTCTTGGCTTGCCGCCCTTGGCTCTGTGACACAGACCGGGGGAGTCGATGGGGTGGCGCCGTTCAACTCGGCAAGAGCGGCCTTACCGCTCTCAAGCGCTCGGCTTTGGTCTTTATGCCGGATGGAGATCACCATCATCCTTACGTGCGGCATGGCCCGATTCAACTTCTCGGGAAGACTGCCTTGCCGCAGTGAGTTAGCACTCACACTGTCGAATCTATACGCCTTGTACAGCGCCCCAGACATCTGGTGCATTTCGTAAAGACAGGCATTCCCAGATTCGATTCGATCGTCCCATCGGGTCTCGTCGCCTGTTTCGAGTGACTGCAGAATGCTCTGCAACAGGTTCTTCGTGCTGTCGTACAACATTAAGACGGCGTTCCTTTCTTCTATCTGGCTGGTGCGGACACTTGAACCTTGCCGGGCATTGGCGCACGGATCTAAAGGCTAAAAGATTTGACTATGCTCTACTATAACACACCCTCCGTTCCAATTGCTGAATTAACTGAATATAGTTCTGGGAGTGGGCAGAGCCCCGAATAAACAGACTGCTGGCCCCCAAAGGGCATTTTTGGGCCGGAGAGTTTCCAGGGCTAATTCTCCGTCGGCACCCTCTCGGCGTGGTCCACTATTAGGATCTCAATCGGCGCTTTGCGCAATTCGAGCTTGAGACCCAACTGTTCCTGGACGGCCTCGGGGAGCGTCGTTCCGGATGGGCTGTCGGCAACCAAGGGCACGTCGCCTTTGCCTTCGCGTGACTGCTGGGGCTCCGGGAACCAGTCCAGCGTGAGGTCATAGGACCCCTTGAGACCGGTCATATCCAGCACTGGCATATCCATCCGGCGCGACAGAAATTCCGCGAGTGTGGCCATTGGAACCGTGCCTGCAAAGTGGGTGTTGTTGCTCCGGCTGTGGGAACCGGTGTCGGGCACTTCCTTGAATTTGATGCCCCGCTTTCCCACGACCAGACCGTAAACCGAAAGGGTCTTCTGATCGCGGCGGACGACCAGCTTGAACCGGTCCACCAGCATCTTCTGCATCATGGCGCGCAGCGCCACGCGATACTTTTCCCTGTCATTGGGAAGCGCCTCGGGAAATTTCGCGGCGACATCGAATCGCTCCGAACTGAGCCAATCCGGGCCCTGGACCTGGAAATCTTTCATTCCGTAAGCGTCCACGATCATGCTTCTGAGGCTGACATTGGTCGACGTGAGCATACCTCGATCGCTGCTACTATGCGAACCATTGGACGCGGATTTATTCGGCTTCACGGAAACCACTTCGAATTCCTGGCCCAGCGCTACGCACGCCAACGGCGCCAGCAGAATGCAGACGAAGATCCCTCGCATATGTGCATTTTGACGGATTTGAATCCCAAAGGGTTAGCTCAAGGCCCCCAGGTATAAGCTCTTTGCCTTCCAGGCGAACAGCTTTCAGCAGGTTTCACCGTTGCTTCGTCACTCGGGGCAGAGTTGGTGGGGCAGGCGCTTCCGCCGGCCAAGTCGATTCATTTTCTCTTGGAAGGCCAACGGGCCTGCCCCACCCATGGCCGCGCCGGTTTGGGCCAGAACCACGACGGGCACCCCGATGCGGCGCGCTTTTACGGATCTTTTGCCCCGTGTGCCTCGTCTATCCTGACATGAGAGTTATCTTGGGAGCCATTCTTGTCATTCTTACGCCCCTGGTGTTGTTGGGCCAGACTGCACCGCCTAAGGCGGAATTCGAGGTGGCGTCGGTCCGTCCGTCGGCGCCGCCCGGCGCATCACAAGTGAACGTCGGAGTCCATGTAGACGGCGCGATGGTCGCCTGCACGGCCCTCTCGTTGAAGGACTACCTCGTAGCTGCGTACCAGGTGAAGTTCTACCAGATTCTGGGGCCTGAGTGGCTGGCGGGGGAGAGGTTCGATATCACCGCCAAACTCCCGGACGGGGCCACGCGATCCCAGGTGCCGGCCATGCTGCAAGCCCTGCTCGCGGACCGCTTCGAGATGAAAATGCACCGCGACACCAAGGAGTTTCCAGTCTATGGCTTGGTGGTCATAAAGGGCGGACCGAGGATGAAAGAATCGCCGCTCGATGAGGAAACCGCCGACGGCCCAGGCGGCCGGGGGGCGGTCAATGTCGCCGCCAACGGCGGTCGCGGGGGCGTCAACCTCAGTTTCGGGAAGGGGTCATACTTTACATTCGCGGACAACAAGATCGAAGGCAGGAAATTGACCATGGCAGCTTTCGTGGACACGCTGGGGCGCTTCCTGGACCGCCCGGTGGTGGACGCCACCGACTTGACGGGGAATTACGATTTCACACTCACCTTCACGCCCGAGGACTTCCGCGCCATGCAGATCCGGTCGGCGCTCGCGGCCGGGGTGGTGCTCCCGCCGGAAGCCGTGAAGTTATTGGAGGGCGCGTCCGGAGACTCGCTGTTCTCCGCCGTTCAGACGATAGGGCTCAAGCTGGAGTCGCGCAAAGCGCCGCTGGAGGTGTTGGTGATCGACTCAGTGCGAAAGACGCCCACCGAGAACTAAGGTGGGACAGGCCCTTTGGCCTCTCTCTAACTTTCTCACCCCTGCCTCCGCCGGAACTCCCACTCATCTACATATCCCCAAGAGCCATCCCCGAGCTTCTCTTCATTCACGAACCCAAACTCATCGTTGCTGACCTTGGTCCAGGTTTGCCGCATCTCGCACTCCACCCCGATCATGGTCATGTGGCCTTCGAACACGATGCGGTTCTCCGTCCACCCCGGAGAGCGCAGGATTCCATAAGCGCCGTCCGTCAGCACGTACATCCATTGCAGCTGAAGGGATCGAAAGTGATGTGGCGACGCTCGACGCCGGCGCGGTCCACCAGGCAGATCCAGGCGTCTTTCTCGCACAGCTTGTAGACGCCAGTTCCCAGGTCCGTGCAGGCCGGGCTCAGGCGCGTGGCAGGGACCCGATTGGCCGTGTTCCACCCACCTTCAATCCACCGGAACTTTTCCAGTTCGGACAGCCGCAACGCCGGCAGCGGGGAGACGAATTCCATGTTGAAAACCCCCACCTGCCGGTCGGGATCGTTTCGCGCAGGCCCCATCCGCATGATGCCCTGCCAAAGAGTTCTTCCATGAGCATATGACTGAGCATACAATCTGCCGGGAGCGCCGGAAGGGCTGGGAGGGCCGGGAGGTTCTTCTTGAACCGCCTCGCATACAATCGAAGGATGCGCGCCCTTCGCTTGCTGCCTGCCATCCTCCTGGCTGGGTCGTCCCTCCCCGCCCAGTACCGCCGCGGAGTCAATGTCGCCGGCGCAGAGTTCGGAATGAATACCATCCCGGGGACGCTGGGTCACGACTACACCTTCAACAGCGAGAGCACCTTTCGCTACTTCGGTGAAAAGAAACTCGGCCTCATCCGCCTGACACTCCTGTGGGAACGCCTCCAGCCGGTTCTTCGAGGTCCCTTGGACCCCGACTATCTTTCCAACCTCAAGCGCAATGTCGCCTGGGCCAAGGCGCACGCCGGCGACGTGATCGTCGATATCCACAACTTCGCGCGGTACAGCTTCAACGAGGCCGGGTCGCTCAAGGCCTACATCATCGACAACCCGGCCTCCGACGGCTCTGTCAAGGTCAGTCGCGCCGATCTCGCGGACGTATGGGTGCGTCTCTCGAATGAATTCAAGTTCGAAGGCGCTGTCTATGCCTACGACCTAATGAACGAGCCTCACGACATGGGCGGCGGGAACTGGAAGACCATTTCGCAGGCCGTGGTCGATGCCATCCGCGCCAATCAGGATGACAAGTTGATCCTGATTCCCGGCGACAGTTGGTCGAGCGCCAATCGATGGCTGCAGACGCACGGCGCTCTGGCATGGATCAACGATCCCGCCAACAACTTCGCGTACGAGGCGCATCAGTATTTCGACCGCGATGAGAGCGGCACGTATGCGCTCAGCTACGATGCCGAGCTGGCCAGGAATTCCGACCTCGCCAACGTGGGCCGCACGCGGGTATCGCACTTCCTGGATTGGTGCCGCTCCAACAACGTGCGCGGTATCGTCGACGAATATGGCATTCCCAACACCGACACCCGGTGGGCCACGGTTCTCGACAATTTCTTCGCGGCGCTGGATGCCGCCGGTATGGACGGCGCCTACTGGGCGGCGGGGGAGTGGTGGGGCAACTACGCGCTGTCGGTACAGCCGGCCGCGAACTTCACGGTGGATCGCCCGCAGATGACCACCCTGCTGGCGCACAACGGCGGCGGATATCTGACCGCGCTGTCGGCCGCATCCGCCAGCGTGGCGCGCGCCGCTGCGGGTTCTCTGGTGACGATCTACGGCGCAGGGTTCACCGAACAGACGGCGCAGGCGACAGCCACACCGTGGCCGGTGGCGCTCGCGGATATTACTGCGCAGGTAACGGATTCCTCAGGCGCCACCGCCGCGGCCGGCCTGCTATACGTCTCGCCCGGCCAGATCAACCTGCAGATGCCGGCGCTCGCCGCCACGGGGCGCGCCACCATCACGGTCCTCCGCGGCAGTTCGCCGGTGGCCTCCGGGACCATCCAGTTAGCCGCCACGGCGCCTGCGATCTTCACGGCCAATGGTGCGGGCTACGGCACCGCGGCCGCACAGGTGATTCGCCTGAGGGCCGATGGATCGGTAGTGTATGAGTCCGCTGCGGCGCCCATCGACTTCGGGCCCGACTCCGACCGCTTGTTCCTGGCCCTCTACGGCACGGGAGTGCGCTCGACAGCCGTTTCCTTGAGCCTCGCCGGCCAGGACGTGCCTGTGCAATCGGCTGGACCACAGGGCCAGTTCCCCGGACTGGACCAGATCAATGTGGGCCTGCCGCGATCGCTCGCCGGCCAGGGGGAGACCGGCATTGGCCTGAGCTGCGACGGCGTCCGCGCCAACGGTGTAACAGTCACCTTCCGGTGATGCCAAGGCACCTGGCGCTACAATCTCCTGGGAGGTTCCATTTGAATCGCCGTACTTTCCTGGTTGGGACCAGCGTCGGGGCCGTGCTCGCCAACGCTCAGAATGCGCCCGCGGTTCCGCCCCGCCGCGTCTATTCCCTGAATCGCAACTGGCTTTTTCAGGCCAAGTTCACGCCCGGCACGGACGTGACAGACGACGAAAGACGATCGTCTGTCCCACTCCAGAGGGTCACGCTTCCCCATACCAATGTGGAACTGCCGTGGCACAGCTTCGACGACAAGGCTTACGAGTTCGTCTCGGTCTACCGGCGCCACTTCCGGGCGCCTGAGTCCTGGAGCGGTAAGCGCGTGTTCGTGGATTTCGGCGGCGTCATGACGGCGGCCAAAGTCACCTTCAACGGCCATGCGTTTGAGGAGTACCGCGGAGGCTACACCAACTTCTCTTTCGAATTGACGCCGCACCTGAAGTTCGGGGCCGATAACGTGCTGGCCGTGGTGGTGGATTCTACGGAGCGCCCCGACATCCCGCCGTTCGGCGGCACAATCGACTATCTCACGTTCGGCGGCATCTATCGCGACGTCGAACTGCGGGTCGTACCGCAGACCCACCTGGCGAACGTATTCGCCAAGCCTGTGCGGGTGCTCTCCAATGACCGCGCGTTGGTGGTGCGTTGCTATCTCGATGGGCCGGTCTCGAAGCCCATCGCCATCACGGCCGAGTTGCGCGACGGTGACCGCATTCTGAAGTCCGCCACCGCGACCGTGAGCTCCGCAGCCGATCATCACGACGTGACCATCGCCAACCTCGGCGACGTGGCGCTGTGGGACCTTTCGCACCCCAAGCTCTACCAGGTGACGGCGCGTCTGGATAACGGCGATGCCTATTCCACGCGCACCGGATTCCGCGAGGCTCGCTTCACTGAGAAGGGTTTCTTCCTGAACGGGCAGCACGTGAAGCTGCGCGGCTTGAACCGGCACCAGACTTATCCCTACACCGGCGGCGCCATGCCTGCCCGCGTGCAGGCGCGCGATGCGTTCGTGCTGCGCAAGGAACTGAAATGCAACATCGTGCGCACCTCGCACTATCCGCAATCGCCGGCCTTTCTGGATGCCTGCGATGAGCTGGGCCTGCTGGTGCTCGAAGAGATCCCCGGATGGCAGCACATCGGCGAGAACAGTTGGCAGGACCTTTCGGTGGACAATGTGGGCCGCATGGTCCGCCGCGACTGGAACCATCCTTCGATCGTGCTGTGGGGCGTGCGCATCAACGAGTCCGCCGACAATCACGCGTTCTACGCGCGCACCAACGAGCTGGCGCATTCGCTGGACGATTCGCGGCAGACCGGCGGCATCCGCAACCGCTATGACTCCGAGCTGCTGGAAGACGTCTTCACCATGAACGATTTCGGATTCCCGCTGCGCCCACCCAATCATCCCGCGTATCTCAACACCGAGTTCAACGGTCACATGTTCTCCACCAAGCGGTTCGACAATGTGGAGCGGGTGGCCGAGCATGTGACCCGCCATGCGCGTGTGCACGATCAGCTTGCTTCCGACGACCGTTACGCCGGCGGCATCGCCTGGTGCGCCTTCGATTACGCTTCGCACCGCTATTTCGGCTCCGGCGACCGCATCTGCTATCACGGGGTGAGCGACATCTTCCGGCTGCCCAAGCCGGCGGCGGGCTTCTACAAGTCGCAATGCGAGCCGGAAGAAGAAGTGGTGATCGAGCCTGGGTTCTTCTATGCCTGGGGTGACAAACCCGGCGGCAACGGCCCCGGCGTGGTGCCGATCTGTTCCAATTGCGACCACCTGAAGATCTACTATTCGGGCAAACTGTTGATGGAAGCGGACCCCGACCGCAAGACCTGGCCGCACTTGAAGTACCCGCCGTTCACGGTGAGCCTTACCAGGCTGTCGTTCGGCAACTGGGGCGACCTGACGATCGAAGGCTACATCAACGGGAAAATGGTGGGGTCGCGGACACTCTCCGGCAGCGGCACGGACGACCGGCTGGTCGTAAAACCAGACGACACGGAACTGGATGGCGATGGCCGCGATGCCACTCGCGTGGTGTTGGCGGTCACGGATACAGGCGGCAATCCGCGCCCCTTCGCTACCGGAGCCATTCAACTGAGCCTCACCGGGCCGGGGGAGATCGTCGGCGAGAACCCCTTCTCGTTGAGCGGTGGCGCGGGCGCCGTGTGGGTGAAGGCCAAGGAGGCCGCCGGTACCATTCGCCTGGAGGCCCGCCACCAATACCTGGGTAAGCAGACCGTGGAGATTCAGGTACGGCGAGCCGAACGCGAGTGGGTGTGAGCCTCAGTCTTCACATTCGTGTTATCAAGTGTGGGGCGGTCAATCTTGGCCGCAGCCGCCTTTCAGGCGGCTTGTCCATGAGTCTTTGAGCAGTTTTCCCATGTCCAGACACCATCCGGTGGATGCGGCACTACGAGCGGCGACTTCCGCACGGGGACACCGTCGATCAGCCCCTGTTTGTCACGTTCCGTTTGCATGGCAGTCTTCCCGCACATCGAGTGTTCCCTCCCGATGGCTTGGCCGGGTCGGGCAAAGCATTCGTGGCCATGGATCGACTGCTGGATCGGGGCGCCACCGGACCATTGTATCTACACCGCCCGGAACTCGCGGACATGGTGGTGGCGGCCTTGCACGATGGCGAGCGGAAATTCCACCGTTACCAGCTACATGCGTATGTCGTGATGCCCAGTCATGTACACCTTCTCGTTACCCCGACGGTTGTGGCTGCCCGATGGCTCGCGCCGTTGAAGGGGTTCACCGCCTATCGGGCCAATGAATGGCTCGGGAGCTATGGCCAGGCCTTTGACGAGAATCCGGTTAGGGCAGGTCGGGTCGCTGAAGCGCAGCTGTATCCGTGGTCGAGCGCGGCGAGCCGCGTGAAAGGCGGCTGCGGCCACGATTGGCCACCCTGCACTTTATGGTCCGCGGATCTGGCGCAATTCGACCTAATCCAGCGAACGTGGCACGCGGGCAGCGCGATGCTGCGCTTCATTCGGACTTCACAGCCACTGTCTTCCCGCAACGATGTATCCGTTATAGGCGACCTTGGCACGCGGCGACGTTTCGGAAGCCCAAGGCCACTTGTCGAGGTCGGCCCAGAACTGACCCGCGTAATCGTCAGCATCGCCAGGAGACAGTTTGGTTGAGTCGCGCATACCCGGTTCATTACAGCCTTCGCCCTTTCGCGCCATCGCTCCTGCCTGTACGTACCCAAGGCTGACAAATCCCACAACCTTTCGGTTGGGCCAGATTTCTGAGAGGCGAAGTAGAAGGGCTGTTCCGGATTTCCCAGCCCCCGCTACGCACCCGACAAACAGAACCACGGCAGGATTGATGGTGTCGTCAACAGTCATGAGCCCGATTCGGTGGATGAATGTATTGATCTCCGGAGTCGGAATGGTCTCGGGCGTCAATTTGGTTGGCGAATCCTGACCGTTGATGTAGATGGTTCCAGAACCACCGTGCGCATGAATCGCCAGGCGCCCGATCTCTCCGGGCAAAATCCGTCGCCCTCCACCGCTGACGTACGTCGGCAACACCAACGTTTCGAGTTGGCTAGCGAGGCTATCCAATGAGAGGAAGTTGATTCCAACATCCCAGCCCGCTTGCCCATAAATCCGGTCGGCGTTTGTAGTCGGTCGATCCGACCAGGGCCACTTGATTTTGTTCCGATCAGTGAGACGAGCGTCGTTGCACACCACGCCCGGAACATCTTTCGAATTCGCCCATATAGCAATGGACATTTCAGGATCTCCGGGTTCTATTATCTCATAATGACCTATTGGAGAACGCCTTGTTGGCCGGTTCCAAGCGGGATCGCCAGGTCGACCAGTTTACGCGGATCGAGTGTCAGCACTCCTCAGAGTAGCCTGATAATAGCCATAATTCATTTTCTTAGCCAATTGATCGCCGCGGTCATACCCAACTGTCACGACCTTCTCACCCTTGCGGCCTGTCGGGATTGGAAGCCAGGGCGGCAGCCGCCGGCGCGGAGGAGCAGTCCATCACCCCGTCGCGGCTTCGAGCACCGCTTCCGGCGCTTCCCACTTCCCCGATTTCGCCGAGCGGAAAATGGCGTCGATCACCGCCATGTTCTTCACCGAGTCTTCCAGCGGCACGGACGGTGCGCCGCCTCCCCGGACGGCGCGAGAGAACAGATCGCCCTGAATGGTGTACTGGTCGCAGGGAGCGAACTCTTCCACCTTAATGCCGGAGCCCAGGATATCGCTGCCGTCATCGATGCGAATGCGCGACGTCCGGTTGGGGACCGCGTTGAAGGGAATCTCGAGCTCGATGCGGCCGGTGGTTCCAAAGAACTGCATGCTCTGATGCGGCACCACCTGGGTGCTGCATGCGAAGACGCATTGGCCCGAAGGGTAATCGAGAATCGCCGACGCCAGAATGTCGACGCCGAATGACGGATCGGGAACCAGCGTGCCCGAAACGCGGGTGGGCTCCTCGCCGAAGACCATCCGCGACGTCTTGATGGGGTAGCAGCCGATGTCCATCAGGCCGCCTCCGCCATACTCCCGGATGTTGCGGATATTCTCCGGCGCCCGGTTGAAGTAGCCGAACGAGCCCATGGCGAAGCGTAGCTGGCCGATCCGGCCGCTGCGCACCAGATCCATGGTCCGCACCCACTGCGGGTGCGTCTGCACCATGAAGGCCTCGCCGATGGTGACACCCGTGCGGTCGCGGGCGGCGATGAGTTGCAGCGCTTCCGCCGCGCTCAAGGCGATGGGCTTTTCGCAGAGCACGTGCTTCCCCGCCTCAGCCGCGCGGATGGACCACGGAACGTGGAAGTGGTTTGGCAGCGGGTTGTAGACCGCTTCGATTTGGGGGTCGGCGAGCATCTCCTCGTACGAGCCATAGGCCCGCGGGATGCCCAGTCTGCGCGCAGCCTCTTCGGCTTTGCCGCGGTCGCGGGAGGCGATGCCGGTAATCTCGCATAGCTCGCCGCGCTGCATCGCGGGAATGACTTTGACGGTGGCGATCCTGGCAACGCCGAGGATGCCCCAACGGACTTTCTGCATGGCTTAAGCATTTTACCGCGTGGTGGGGCAGTGGCCACCGCGTCGCGATCAGTGACAATAGAGCCATGCGACTACGCGCGCTCGCGCGCGTTCTCATCGCCCGGCCGGCCGGCCGGGAAGGGACTGGCTTTGCGAAGCGGCATCCGGATCGATAGCCTGCGCCAGCGGCTCACGAGCTCTGACTGCCAGGTTGGGTTCCGCCGCCGCGCGTCCGCCGCATCCCCTGCTCCCGCGATATCGAGCTTCGCCGCAGCCTGCGACACGTGTCTCGCCGTGACCAGCGAGGCCTGCTCCTCGTAGGCCAGCGTCAGAGCGTTGTCGCAGATCGAATTGATCAGCCGTGGAATTGCGTCCGACCGTTGCACAATCTCCGCCAAAGCCTCCGGAGAAAAAGGTGGCGATCCGGCCCCCCCGGCCTTATGCCAGCGGTGTTCGATGTATTGCTCGACCTCGCCCGATGAAAGCGGCTCAATGGACAGCCGCACGGCAATCCGTTGCTTCAGTTGTCGCAAATCCTCGCGATTCAGGACCTCATTGAGTTCGGGTTGGCCCGCCAGGACGATCTGAAGCGATTCGAAGTTCCCAAGGAGCCGAATCTCTTCAAGAACCTGCGGGCTGGCCTTGTGCGCCTCGTCCACGATCAGGATCGACACCTTCCCCAGTAGTTCCCCTTGTTGAACCACGTGACCCAGCGAAGAAAGACGCTGGACCTTGCTGCCGGAAATCTCTGCCACACCGAACCCCTGTAATGTGGCCTCCAGGGCCTCGTCCACGGTAAGCGTCGGATTCAGAATCACACTGCACTGACAGCGGGTCTCCGGGAGATAACGCAGAGCCGTCTGAAGAAGAGTAGTCTTGCCGGTACCAATGTCACCGGTCAGCACTATGAAGCGTTTGGCGCTAAGCACGGCATAAGTAAGACCTGCCAAAGCTTTGCGGTGCTGTTGTGTTAAGAAGAGGAACCTCGGATCAGGCGTCGTATTGAACGGATCTTCGCGCAACCCGAAAAGCTGGCTGTACATGGTTAAGAACCAGTCCTATCGCCGTCTGTCGATCGTAGTCGAAGAGCCGACCGATCAGGCTCTCCGCTTCCCCCAGTGCCCTATTCCAACAGCGGACTTGGAATCACCTTGCCCCATGATTCCGCTGATCAGCTTGCTCGCTTCATCTTCATCTGGCGGGTCGCCGACTCCGTTGTCGGCTGTCTGCACAGCACCAGAGCCGTTTTCACGTGCACTCGTGGACGCTGTTTCTGCAGACATGGAGGTATCGTCGTTGCTAGCCAGGAATTCCAGAAGGAGGCGCTCCATTTCAGGATCAGACGCAATCCGCCTGATCGTCTGAAGCTTATTGATCCGTTCGTCGAGTTTCGCTATGTCGATTCGCATATCAGAATGGCTCCTGTGATACTCCCGCTTTTCAGCTCTGACTATTTGCCAGACCGGTGCGGAGTTCGGTTGCCTTCGCAATAGTTCGGCCAACCGCCGCAAGCCGTGGAATCATTCAACATGCCGCAATCCGGCGGTGCTGTTGGAGCGAGAAAAGTTCCCAATCTAGCGGTCTCCACTCCAAAAATCGGGACAACCGTCTGATACTCTGATACGGGAAGATTGCCATGGCCAAGGCGGGGCAGCGAGCCCATCCCGAACCGCTGCCCGCAGCTCGAATGGGTCGACTCAATCCGGAAACAGTGTCACAGCGCCAACGTTGCCTTGGCAGACAGGCTCGATACCTTGACCTCTCCGCAACAATCCGCCATCCGGGTTGCAGCGGAATTCTGAGGATTTCCAGCAAGTCCTTGGGAATGAGTGGCTGGGACGCAGGGATTCGAACCCCGATACGCAGATCCAGAGTCTGCAGTCTTACCGTTAGACGACGTCCCAACGTTAATCTCATTTTACCGCAAGCCGGACGGCGGAATCCAGGTGCCTGCGCGTAGTACACTGAAAAATCGACATGAAGAAGTGGTTGCGGCTGGGTGTCGTCGCAGGTTTCTGCGCGTCTTCCGGGTGGGCCGTCGACTGGAAAGCGCTCAGACCGCAAGGTTATGTCAGCGATTTCGCGGGGGTCATCGACGCGGGCGCCAAATCGGAATTGGAGAACTACTGCGGCCAGGTCGAGCGGTCCACCGGCGTGCGGATTTCGCTGGTGACGATTTCCTCGCTCGAAGGCGAGCCGGTCGCAGACGTCGGCAGAACCATCTTCCAGGCCTGGGGCGAAGGCCCCAACGTCGCCCTCCCCAATAAGGATGAGCGGGTCATGCTGATCCTGACCGTAGCGGACCGCCGTGACTGGGTGGCAACCGGCGCCGGGTTGAAACCCGAGTTGACCGATGGTTTGGCCGGCAGCATTCTTCGGGAGACTCGGCTGGCGCTGCGGAAGAAAGATTATGGCGAAGCCATGCGCGCGGCGGCGGAGACCATCGGCAGCGCCGCCGCAAGGGCCAGGAAGGTGACCCTCGCCGCACGGATTTCGCGGCGCATCCGGTGGTCCCTCTCCGATTCCATCCCCTGGGCTGCGGTAGCGGGTGGGTTGCTGATACTGGTCTGGCTGATGCGCGCGGGTAACCCGGCCGGCTATGGCGGGTTGGGCGGCCGCGGGCTCCTCCCCGGCTTGATCGGTCGCGGCGCCATGAGGCGCTCCACCTGGGGCAGTCGCGGGTCGGGTGGCTTCGGCGGATTCGATTCCGGCGATGCATCCGGCGGATTCGGCGGCGGCGCCTGCCGCGACTGGTGAGGACCATCCCATGGACCTGGTACTGAACCAACTCGTGGAGCGGCTGAAGAAGGCCTATGGAGAAGGCTTGGTCTCGGTTGTGCTTTACGGGTCGGCGGCTGCGGGCGAACATCAGCCAAAATTCTCCGATCTCAACGTTCTGTGTGTCCTGAAGGAAATCTCGCGCCGCGAACTGGGCGCCAGCGAGGAGGTGTTTGGCTGGTGGCGCGAGCGGGGCAACCCCTCCCCGCTGCTTCTCACCGAGCCCGAAATCGCCTCGTCTACCGACTGCTTCCCCATGGAGTTCACCGACATCCGGCGCCACCACCGCGTGCTCTTTGGCAAGGATGTGGCCAGCGTCCTGGAAGTGGACGGCCGGTTCTATCGCGCGCAGGTGGAGCGCGAGTTACGAGCCATGCTCTTGCGCCTGCGCCAAAAGGCCGCGGGAATGATTTCCGACCCGGACCTGCTGCGACGCCTGCTGGCCGATTCCATTTCCACCTTTTGCGTGCTCTTTCGCCACGCCCTCGCTCTCCACGGCCGGGACGTGCCGCCGGCGAGGCGAGAGGTGATCCGGGCAGCGGTGGACCATTTCGGCATCGACCCCGCGCCTTTCGAAAAGCTCCTCGATCTGCGCGAGCGGCGGGTCAAGCCGCGTGACGTGGAACCCGTGGCGCTGGTGACCGCGTACCTACGCGGGATCGCGTTAATCATCGACGCCGTGGACCGGCTGGAGAAACAGGAGATCGCGTGAGGACTCTCCTGATCGCAATGCCGCTTCTGGTGGTCGCCACGGTCGGCGCCGGGAGCACATTCGTCAAGGTCCGCCGCGACCTGGCCGGGCAGCGGGCGGCCATCGCCGCCGAATGGTCGGACGTGGACCAGGCGCTGCAACAACGGGCCGCGCTCATCGGCAACCTGGCGGATCGAGGGCGGGAACTCGCGCCTCTCCCAGCCGAGGTACTGAAGGACATTGCGGACGCGCAAGCGGTGGTGATCGTTGGACCTGCTCCGCAGGACAAAGTTCAGGCCAACGACCGTCTCTCCCACGCACTGGCCCAGCTACTAGTGGCGGCGGAGAACTATCCACGGTTAAGATCGAATCCTGAATTCCTGCGCATCCAGGACGAAATCAAGACGAGCGAGGACCGGATGGCCGTGGCTCGGCTGAAGTACAACGACTCGCTGGAGCACTACAACGCGCGAATTCAGAGCTTCCCCCACAACCTTGTGGCACGGCTCTCGGGCTTCGGGCGCAACGACGCGTATTTTCCGACGGAGCACTTCTAGGTTCACTATGACGGAGACCTTTGCAAATTACATCGATGGCGCATGGGTGAAGAGCGCCGCGGTTTTTGAAAATCGCAATCCCGCGAACACCGGGGAACTGGTCGGCTGTTTCGTCAAGGGCCAGGCGCAGGATGTGGAGGAAGCCGCCGCCGCCGCCGCCGCGGCTCTGCCCGGGTGGTCCACCATGAGCGGTCCGGCGCGGGGCAACATCCTGTACCGGGCGGCCGATATTCTCGATAAGAGGTTCGAGCAGGTGGCGGCGGACATGACGCGCGAGGAAGGCAAGACGCTGCCGGAAGCCAAAGGCGAAGTGCGCCGGTCCATCAACATCCTGCGCTACTTCGCGGGCGAGGGTTCGCGCATGCCGGGCATGCTGGTCCCCTCCGAGCGCGACCGCGTCCACATGTTCGCACTGCGCAAGCCCATCGGAGTGGTAGGGTTGATCACCCCCTGGAATTTTCCCAGCGCCATCCCCGCGTGGAAGCTGGCGCCGGCCCTGATCTGCGGCAACACAGTCGTGCTGAAGCCGGCGTCGGCCGCGCCCCTGAGCGCCTGGCGAATTGTGGAGGCTCTCCACGAAGCGGGCATCCCCAAGGGCGTGGTGAACTTCGTGGCGGGGTCGGGCGGTGAACTGGGGCAGGCCCTGGTGGGCGCCAAGCCCCTCAAGGCGGTTTCGTTCACCGGGTCGTGCGAGATCGGAAACTGGCTGCATGCGGAAGCGTCCAAGCGGCGGCTGCGTATCCAGCTCGAAATGGGCGGCAAGAATCCCACCATCGTGCTGGCGGACGCCGACTTCACTTCCGCCGTGGAGAACGTGGTGAATGCTTCGTTCTTCTCCACCGGCCAGAAGTGCACGGCCACCAGCCGCGCGATCGTGGAGGACGCCATTTACGACCGGTTCGTGGCGGCGGTGGTGGAGCGCACCCGCAGGCTCAAGGTCGGCAACGGTATGGAGCCGGGCATCGAGATCGGCCCATGCGTGGACCAGGCGCAGATGGAGACGGTTCTGCGATACGTCGAAATCGGGCGCAAGGAAGCGGGTGAGCCGCTTTGCGGCGGGAGCCGGCTTACGGAGGGCGCCCTCGCGAAGGGGTATTTTGTGGAGCCCACGGTCTTTGCTGACGTGCTGGAAGAGCACACCATCGCTCGCGAGGAGATTTTCGGGCCGGTGCTGGCGATCATGCGGGCTGCGGACTTCGAGGATGCCATGCGCATCGCCAACAACATTCCATTCGGCCTTTCATCATCCATTCAAACTACCAGCCTCTCGCGCACCTTCGAGTATATTTACCGTGCGGAAGCCGGTCTCTTGACCGTCAACCTGCCCAGCGCCGGCGTGGAGTACCAACTCCCCTTCGGCGGATCCAAGGATTCCAGCTTCGGGCCGAAAGAGCAGGGCCCCGCGGCATTGGAATTCTATAGCGACTACAAAACCGTTTACCTGAAATACTGATGCATCTAGGACAAATCAAATCGCCAGGCGGGGTCATAGCCGCCGTCTTTGAAAACGGACTGGCCCGGCCGATTCCGGGTCACAACACGCTGGCGCTGATCCGCCGTTCCGAGGTGGAGAAAACCCCTCTCGGAAAGCTGGCTGCCGAACTCGCCAGCCGCCATCCGGAGGAGCATGTGCCGGTGCTTCCTATCACTCCACCGGAAGTGTGGGGCTGCGGGTGCACTTACGAGACCAGCGCCTCCTTCCGCGATGCGGAGCACGGCACGCGCGAGGGCATGTACGCGTACGTCTACCGCGAGGCGCGGCCGGAGATCTTCTTCAAGGGGACGGCGCGAGTCTGCGCGGCCAGCGGGCAGCCCATCGGCATTCGCCCCGATTCTAAGTTCACCGCGCCCGAACCGGAATTGGCGCTGGTCCTGGGGACCGGCGGGCGCATCGCCGGCTATACGCTGGCCAACGACGTCTCGGCCTGGGACATCGAGCGCGAGAACGCCCTCTACCTGCCGCAGTCGAAGATTTATGACGGCTGCTGCGCGTTGGGACCGGCCATGGTTACCGCGGATGCCCTGCCCGACCCATACCGGCTCGAAATGAGCTGCATCATCACGCGTGCGGGCCACGAGCTCTTTTCGGGAAGCGTGTCCACTTCCAAGTTGCACCGGCGCATGGAATCCCTGGTCGAATACCTGACGCGCGCCAATCACGTTCCCTGCGGGACGGTGGTGCTGACCGGTACGGGCATTATCGTGCCGCCCGAAGCGGCGCTGGCTCCCGGAGATGTGGTCGCCATCCGGGTGGCGGAGATCGGCGAACTGACCAATCACGCGGTCATCGTGGAATAGCCGGATGGCGGATGTCGAACGGCTGGCGGAACTGGCTGCGGGATTGAGTATTCCGCAGATTCGCCGCCACATCTTCCTCTGCTGCGACCAGACCAAACCGAAATGCTGCTCCCCAGAGGCGGGACTGGAAGCGTGGGAGTACCTGAAGCGGCGCATTGCCGAGCTGGGGCTTTTCGACCGCGTCTACCGGACCAAGGCCAACTGCCTGCGCATCTGCGAGCAGGGGCCGATTGCGGTGGTGTACCCCGAGGGCGTCTGGTATCACTCGGCGGCGCCCGAGGTGTTGGAGCGAATCCTCCAGGAGCATCTGATCGGCGGCCGCGTGGTGGAAGATTTCGCGTTCGCCAGGAGCGGCGTAGAACAGATGGAACGCGGGAGCGCGCTGCCGCGGCCTGCGCCGAATTGCCCGGAATGTGACACGTGACTCGCGCCCGCCTTCGCTGCCATCTCGCGGCGCACGTCAGCTAACACAGGGCTACGGGCGCGGAAATGCCAAATTTGCCCGCCCTGGGGTCGTTTAGATTTAGAGCGACTCCCACGGATTGAGGATAGCCGGGCCAATACCGTCGAAGTCCCGCACGTTGCGTGTGACGACGGTGAGATCATGGGCGAGCGCCGTCGCGGCAATCAACGAATCGACGGTCGGCAGGAGTCTTCCCGCTCGCGCTGCTTTCGCCACAAGCGACGCCCAGCGCGAGGCCACCTGGCGATCGATCAAGAGAACACGACCAGAAAACCATGCCTCCAGATCTTGCTTCAGCCATTGTTCAAGTTGAACGCGTCGCTGGCCTTCAGCAAGCAACTCGATTCCTTTTTGAATTTCCGCCAGCGTGAGGACGCTTACATGCTGGGATTGGCGGTCTGTCGTCTCAAGCCATCGCTTCACTCCGGCGTCGGGACCTCCCGGCCGGTTGTACTCGGAGAGAACATTGGTATCGATCAGGAAGCCGATCATCCTATCTCAACCGGGCGTGGATAGTCTTTGCATCGCTCCAGATCGAGATTGGCTCCAGCAAACGGAGAGTTAAGGAGAAGATCGGAGAGGTTGTCAAAACGCTTATGAGCCGGAAGGTCCTCGGCGGCCGGTAAACCTGCCTCCCTGGCGACGATCTCCTGAAGGTATTCGTCCAGCGACACGCCACGCGCATGTGCTCGCGCCAGCAGACCTTTTTCTACTTCGGGGTTTAGGCTTAGCGTAACGTCCATGGCTGCAGCTGCTTCTTCCTCCACAGTACCGTATATGCTGCTTTTCTGTCACGAATTCAAGTTCACCCTCTTCGCCTCTCCTTCAAAAGGCAGGGGCTCTTTCGGGTTCCGGAAAAAACTATTGGGCACGGATACGCCGACGAATGGTGGCCCAGAGGCCGCCCCCGGGCCGATGCTCCCTATCACTCCGCCGGAAGTGTGGGGCTGCGGGTGCACTTACGAGACCAGCGCCTCCTTCCGCGATGCGGAGCACGGCACGCGAGGGCATGTACGCGTACGTCTACCGCGAAGCGCGGCCGGAGATCTTCTTCAAGGGGACGGCGCGTGTCTGCGTGGCCAGGGGGCAGGCCATCGGGATTCGCGCCGATTCCACTTTCACCGCGCCCGAATCGGAATTGGCCCTGGTGCTGGGGACCGGCGGGCGCTTCGCCGGCTTTACGCTGGCCAACGACGTCTCGGCCTGGGACATCGAGCGGGAGAACGCCCTCTACCTGCCGCTTGCCACCGAAATTTCAGTTGACATGTCCCGGCCAGACTGCTTAACTATAGTTAAGTTCATGGTACCTACAGGACAATTGGGACAGGACGCCCGCTCGCTGGCGGACGTACATTCCAGCGTCGGGACGTCCCAGGTGTCTTTCTGGCGGCGCATGTTCGCGTTTGCCGGGCCTGCCTACCTGGTGAGCGTAGGCTACATGGACCCCGGCAACTGGGCCACCGACCTGGAGGGCGGCGCCCGCTTCGGCTACCGCCTGCTTTGGGTGCTGGTGATGTCCAACGCCATGGCCATCCTGCTCCAGACCTTGAGCGCGCGTCTTGGCATCGTATCCGGGCGGGACCTGGCGCAAGCGTGCCGTGAGAATTATCCCCGGCCCGTCAGCCTGGCTCTGTGGGCCCTCTGCGAAATCGCCATTGCGGCCTGCGATCTGGCTGAGGTTCTGGGCGCGGCCATCGGGCTTAACATGCTGTTCCACATCCCGCTGCTGGTGGGCGTTCTGATCACCGCGGCGGATACCCTGCTGCTGCTGTGGTTTCAAAGCTTCGGCATTCGCACCATCGAGGCATTTGTGCTCTCCCTGATTGCGATCATCGCAATCTGTTTCTCGATCGAAATCGTGTGGGCGAAGCCCCTCGTTTCGGAGATGTTCACGGGCATTGTCCCGTGGCTCAACGGCAACACCCTGTACGTAGCCATCGGCATCCTGGGGGCGACGGTGATGCCCCACAATATGTACCTGCACTCCGCCCTGGTACAGACCCGTAGCATCGGACACTCGGAGCCAGCCAAGCGCACCGCGTGCCGCTACAACCTGATCGATTGCATCGTGGCCATGAACGGCGCGTTGTTCGTCAACGCCGCCATTCTGGTGTTGGCAGCGGCGGTTTTCTTCAAGCGGGGAATCGTGGTCACGGAGCTGCAGCAGGCGCAAGTGCTGCTATCGCCCCTCCTGAAAACCACTGCGGCGGGGGTGATTTTCGCCATCGCGCTGCTCTGCTCCGGACAATCTTCCACACTAACGGGAACCATGGCAGGTCAAATAGTTATGGAGGGTTTTCTCAACATCCGCATGAGGCCATGGCTGCGGCGCTTGATTACCCGCTCCCTGGCCATCATTCCGGCCGGATTGACGATTTACCTGGCGGGAGAGAAATCCACCTTCGGGTTGCTGCTGCTCAGCCAGGCGATCCTCAGCATGCAACTCCCGTTCGCCATCGTACCGCTGATTCATTTCACCAACGATCGCGCCCGTATGGGCTCGTTCGCCAATGCCCGGTGGGTCCGGGGCTTGGCGTGGACCACCGCGGGCATCATTGTCGGCTTGAACGCGTGGCTGACGGCACAGGCCATTGGCCAATGGCTCGACGCGGCGGGCTCCTGGCGCATGTTGGTCTGGCTGGTGACCGTTCCCGTTGCTGTGATGCTGGGGCTGCTGCTGCTCTGGATCACGCTGGAGCCGGGCGTGCGGCGCCGCGCGCGCAGGCTCAGCGCCTCGCCCATCACCATGCCGGAGACGGCCGAGGCAGCCCGGGCGGCCGCCCCGGTCTACCACCGGATTCTGGTTCCACTGGACCATACGGAGCTGGACCGTCTGGCCGTAAGCCACGCAGCAGCCATGGCGCACCTCTATGGTGCCAAACTCTATCTGCTGCACGTGGAGGAGGGCGTCACCAGCCAAGTGTACGGCAAGGAAGCTTCCACGGCCGAGGTGGAAGCCGGTGAACAGTACCTGGAGCGTATCTCCCAAACCCTTCGCGAACAGGGAGTTACGGTGGAAACGGCGATTTCGCATTCGATGTCTCCCAACAAGGCAATCGTGCGCTACGCCGATCAAATCCGGCCCGATCTGGTGATCATGGGGGCGCACGGCCACGGGGGCCTGAAGGACCTGATTTTCGGAAACACCATCAACCCGGTGCGGCACCATCTGGCGGTCCCCATGCTCATCGTGAGGCCGGGAAAAACCTGATCATTGGGACAGAGTGTCCCAACCCCGTGTCCGGGGAACCCAACTGGGGCTGTGACACACAGGTTAACTCATGTATTATCAAGAGGATTAGTTGGTATGTTAACTGCTTTTTCCGAAGGTGTGAAGCGCCACCTTCCGATTGCGCTCGTGTGGACCTGCTGCATTGTGCCGCTCCAGTGCGCCACTCTGGAGCGGCTCTCTTTCGACGATATGGTTTCGAAATCAACGGCCATCGTCCGGGGGAAGGTCGCCGGTTCGTTCGCGGCCTTTGCGGGTACGGGTCCGGTCATCTACACCCACTATTCGATCCAGGTTTCCGAGCTCCTCAAGGGTTCTGCCGGAAGATCCGTCGATGTCGTCGTGCCGGGAGGCGTGGTGAACAACCTTCGGCAATCGTTCGCGGGCGCTCCCACCTTCAACACCGGCGATGAATACGTGTTCTTCCTGTGGACCAGCAGAGCGGGACTGACTCAGGTAATCGGGTTGACGCAAGGCGTGTTTTCGTTGGCCCAGGACGGCTCCAAGGACCCCATGGCGACGCGCTCCGCGAGTCACGAATTGATGCTGGACCGGGGCACCGGCAAACCGGTGAAGGACCAGCCGATGCTGATGCATATCAGCGAATTGAGGTCGCGGATTTCCAGCGGGCTGGCGGCTGCGGGTCAGGCGGTGGGGAAATAATGCGCGATCCCAGGAGCATCGTCCGGGTCCTGGCCATCGCGGCAGTTGCCGTTATCCTGGGGACGCCCTCGGAAGCATATTATCAGTACATCCACTTCGGCAGCCGGACCGGGCCGTTTAATCCGATCTACGAGAAGTTTGATCTCAACGCTCTGACGATGACCAACAAGACGGTCAGTTTCTTCGTCAGCGACCAGAGCCCGGCCGTATACGCCCCTAACGACAGTTTCGGTTCCGTCCTGAGCCAGGTGAAACAGGCCTTGGCCACCTGGAACGGCGTCAGCAGTTCCGATCTGCGCGTGGCATTCGGCGGCCTGGAAAGTTATACTCCAAACCCCACTACCGCGGCGCCGGGCGGCGCGATTCCGATCGCCTCCACGCCGGGCGGGGACGTGATTTTCGTGGACCTGCCGCCGGGCATCATCGGCATGGGCGCTCCGACCGCCTCCCAGACCCCGGTAAACGGGCCGAACGGAGCCTTTTTCCCGATTGTTCGCGGGCTGGTCATGCTTTCGCGCGACACCACCGCGGGGACAGGCCCCAGCTACTTCGAAGCATTCTTTACCACGGCGGTACACGAGATCGGACACGCGCTGGGACTCCAGCACACCTGGACGGGGAGCGCGATGTCGCAGGGAGTCATTCGGAACACCTCACGTGCAAGGCCTTTGGACGCGGACGACATCGCCGGGCTTTCCGTACTTTATGGAAAGTCCGGCTGGGCCACCGGCTACGGTTCGATCACGGGGAGAGTGACCGTGAACAATGTGGGCGTTGCCTTGGCTTCTGTGGTGGCGATTTCGCCGAACGGTCCGGCTGTCAGCGCGCTGACGAACCCGGATGGGACGTACCGAATCGACGGCCTGCCGCCCAGTTTGAATTACCAGGTATACGTGCACCCGCTTCCGCCCGACGGTATCGTTCCGAATGGCGAGGGCCTCCGCCCGCCGGTCGATCAAAACGGCCAGTCTCTGCTCCCCAACGTCGCCGCTTTCCAGAGCCTATTTTACCCGGCTACTCTGGACCCGCAGCAGGCGAGCCTGATCAACATCGCGAGCGGCTCGGTGATCCCCAATATCAATTTTGCCGTCCAGCAACGGGCGGCCGTACCGACCTACGACGTGGTCACTTATTGCCGGCTCAATTCCGCGGCTCGAACCTACAGCGCATCGGGCGACATCACGCTGGTGGGGTACCCGGCATTTGTCAACTCGACGCAGAGCGTGGGCCTGGTCATCGCCCAGGCAGCCCCTCCTGCTTTTCTGCCAAACCCGCAGTTCATGTCCATTATGGGTGGATTCGCACGGGCGCCGCTGAACAACCCGACGGGTCTGGCCCCCACGGTTCTGCCCTATCCGAATCAGCCGGGCAACATAGCGGCATATTTTTCGATTCCCCTCGGCGCTGGAACGGGTCCGCGCCACCTGGTTTTCAATTTCGGAAACGATATGTACGTGCTGCCGAACGGTGTCACCCTGGTGCAGAAGGGCCCGCCGCTGATCACCGGGGCCACTCCCAACCCGGATGGCACGGTAACCATCACCGGCGCCGGTTTTGGCCTCGACAGCAGTGTCTACTTCGACGGCCTGAAAGCCAACGCGACAGTGCCGTTCAACGGGACGGACGCTCAGGGCTCGATCACGGTAACGCCGCCGCCCGGAGCCAGCGGGCAGGCCTCCACCATCACGCTCTACAATACCGACGGCCAGAATTCCATGATCCTGCAGTCGCAGAATCCACTGACTTACACCTATCCCGTCACTGCCGCGCCTCTGATCAACAGCATCAGCATTCTGTCGTTGCCCGCCGCTTCCGCGGCCGCGGTGGATATTACGGCATCCAACATCAATTTCCAGGATGGCCAGGTGACCGTGGGATTCGGTTCGGACGATGTGAACGTCCGGCACGTCTGGGTGCTGAGCCCGACCCACCTGATCGCCAACGTGGTGGCTGCCTCGGGAGCGACGTTGGGCGCGTCGGAAATCAGCGTCATTTCCGGCTTCCAGGTCATCACGCTGCCAGGGGTGTTCCAGACACAACCGGCACAGCCGGGGCGGCCGTTCTTGAATCTGCCCGCGGTGAACGCGGATCCTACGCAGCAGACTATCTATCCCGGCAGCATTGCATCCATCTATGGCCTCAACCTGGCAGTATCGTCGACCAGTGCGCAGTTGAAGCTGAACGATGTGCCGCTGCAACTGCCGTTCGTCTCGTCGACGCAGATCAACTTCCTCGTGCCCGCCGGGTTCCCGACTGGCTTGGCCAGGTTGGACCTGAACAACGGCGCGATCGCCGCTTTCACCGTGATGGTGGAGATCGACAACCCGCCACCCGCGATCGCATCGGTGAACAACCAATCGAACCTGCCGCTGAACGGCGGTTCCGTAACGGCGGGCGAGATCCTGAACGTGGTGGTGACCGGTCTCGACCCGGGCGTGCTCACCAACCAGAGCCGCGTGCAGGTGACCGTTGCCGGAGTGACGATGCCGGTTCTGGGGATCGCCTCTTCGGGCAACGGCCAATTCCAGATTCAGTTCGTCCTCACGCAATCGTTTGGCGGCTCTCAGGTACCCTTGATGGTGTGGGTGGACGGCTCCAGCAGCCAGCCAGTCAATATCACCGTCCGATAGTGGGCAGGGCTTTAAGCCTGGCTCTCAGCCTGCGGACCCGCTTTCCAGCGGGTCCAGCCAGCCGGAAGGCTGGCTCGCGGGCAAGGATTGCCCCGCCCCACAGGACCTCTGGTGCTACCGATACGGTAATGCCCGCGTGGGTGCACCGAGGCCCCCCGCAACAGGTCGTTCCGGCTGTCCCACGGCGGCTTTCAAACCGCTCTCGGCGTGGGCGTCGGATGGATACTGCTCGAGCGCGATGCGGAAGCCTCGCTCCGCAACGGCCGGCCTCTTGTTCTTCAGCGCGGCGTTACCCAGGGCCTCCGCCACCGGCCGCGGGTAATAAGGCGGCTCCGTATACGTGAGTCGGCGCTCTGCTTTGGACGCGGCCTCCAGTTGCTTCAGACCGCGATCGATGCGGCCGGCCGCGATCTCCAGATGGCCCGCCAGTTCCTGGCGCGCTACCTGTAATTCCGGCGGTTCGGCGCGATGCGTCTTGTCCCGGAAGTCCGCCATTGCCTGTTCGAACAGGCGCGATTCTTCTCCGGCCGCGCTCGGGTTCCCCTGGTTGGCATAAGCCACCCCGCGGGCCCAATGCCGCCAGGCTTCCTGGCGCGCCTTGCCGTAGGTGGGCAGCATGCGCTCGTCCAGGATGGCGTCCCATTTTTCAAATTGCACCAGCGTGCGCATCATAGCGAACCAGCCCTGCGCCCGGGCGCCGGTCATCAGATCGGCGGCCGCGGCTTGGCGGGGATTCTCCGGGAACCCGAGCAGCTCCCTGGCGGCCTCCACGGCATCGTCATAACGGCCTTCGAAAGAGTAGGCGGTGGCCAGGTAGTGCACGTTGTGTCCATGGTGCCCGTCGCCATACTGCTTGTCCTGCTTCATCCAGCCACGTTCGTTTTCGGCCGCTGCGCCAAATGCCTTGGCCGCGTCGGCCCAGCGCCCCGTCTGGGAATAGATGTGTCCGGGCATGTGCAGCGCGTGGGGAATATTGGTGACCAGTTGCGCGTATTTCTCGCAGCTCGGCCAGGCCTCTTTGGCGAAGGACGACCCTTCGAACCCGTGAATGATGTAGTGATGCAATCCCGGATGGTCGGGAACTTTCGCCAACAATCCGCGCAGGATGGCGACCGCCTCCAGGCTGCCGGGGGCGACGGGCTTCTTGCCGGGCAGGGAAAACCCGCGCATGATCATGAGGGCGAGCTCGAGTTGCGCCTCCACCTCATCGGGATGCTTCGCAAGCAGGCTGCGCAGTTCTTTGACGAAGGACTCTTCCGGATCTTTGGCGCTGGGGTCGCGGCGCGCCGCCACGGCTGCAATGTACATCTTCTCGAGGTCCGTGGCCTTGCCCGGAAGCTGGCTCAGCGCCACGGCCTTCTCGGCCGCGGTGCGAGCGCGCGTCGTCGCCGGAGGCGTCTGCTTGCCCTGCACCTGGGTCAGGAGATCGATCTGGAAGCGAGGACGCCAGTCGCCCGCCGCCACCATGGCGATGCCCCACTGCGGCATGGCGGCCTGGGGATCGAGCGCCGCGGCCTGGAGAAACGAGCGTTCCGCTTCGCGCGCCCAGAAGGAATGCATCTGCGCGAGCCCCTGATCGAAGAACTTCTGGGCCTCGGGGCTGGTGGTGCTGATGGCGAGGTGCACAGTACCCATGCCGGGAAGCAGTTTGGCCGGCAATGTGGGCGCGAGGGCGCTGGGAGGCGGCGTGCAATTGTCGGCGGCTTTGGGAGTCTGCGCCGCGGCGGCCAAGGCTAGCGAGAGAACGGTCAGGCCAAGTCTGAGTGTCATTAAGCCTCCTATCGCACCGGCTTTGGCGCCGGTGTGGTTTGGCTGGAAGAATAACACAGGCAGGAATGCCCGTGCCACATCACGCCGGCACCGGGTGCGTCCACACCAGTTGCGTCACATTGAGCTATTCCTGCCGGAGCACCCGCGTCGGATCCACCTTGGCGGCGCGCTGAGCTGGAATCCAGCAGGCTGCCATCGTGGCCGCGGCCAGCAGCGCGGGAGCGCCGAGTAAAACGATCGCGCCCAAGGGGTTGGTCCCGACCACAAAGTTCGGAACCACGTTGCGCGCAATCGGAATCACCAGCGCCAGTCCAATCGCCAGCCCAACCGCGGTGAAAACGGCGCCCTGGTTCAGCACCATGCGCATAACACAAGCGGGCGTCGCGCCGATTGCAAGGCGGATTCCAATTTCGCGCGTCCGCCGGTTCACGGCGTAGGCGACGACTCCGTACAGCCCGATCACCGCCATGAAAAGTCCCATCACTCCCGTGGCTGTCACGATCTGGGCGATCAGCCTCGGTCCCAACATCGCGCGATCGCGGAAAAATGTTGCCATGGTGCTGATCCGGAAGATCGGCATGTCGGGATCGAGCGCGCGGACCTGTTCACGCACGACTGCCGCGAACGCCGCAGGATCGGACGCCGTTCGCATCTCGACGTACATCTGTGAGCTGTAATCCTGGGAAAATGGAGTCCATACCGCTTCCTGCGCCGGTTCTGCCCAGTAGGTATAGATTCCCTGTCTCGCCACGCCAACAATTTGCAGTTCGGGACCGTCTGCAGAGTCCAACCGAAAACGCCGGCCTATGGGATCGTTCTTCCCGAACAACTTGTGGGCGAGGAGTTCATTGATTACGGCCACTCGCGGGGATTTTGCCGTATCTCGCGAATCGAAACCGCGCCCGCGAACAATCTTCGTCTCCATCAGCGGGAAGAAGTGGTCATCGACCTTATACGAGAACGTGCTGGGCGCATCCCCGGATGTCCGCGGCTGCGCGCCTTCCGCCAGATACTTGCGCGTCATCTGTCCGGTGCTGAAGGGAATTGAGGAAGACATCGATACCGCATTCACGCCGCCGCTCTCGCGAAGCCGGTCGGTCAGCTTCTGGTAGAAGTCGCGCGTTTTGGCTTCGTCGTACCGCTGGATGTTCGTGTTCAGGGAGAAGAAGAGGGTATGATCCACGCGGAAGCCTGGATCGATGCGCCATGCCGCCTGAAATCCGCGGATGCAGTCGGCCGAAATCACCAG